>JAAYWU010000101.1 GCA_012516295.1 Clostridiales bacterium
CTTCCATCCTTCGGATAAATCGAAACGCCGATGCTGCCGGAAATCTGAAAATTGGCATTCCGCTCCGAACGGATACTGCGGAATACTCTCTGCAGAAGCTCTGCTTTCCGTTTGATATCCATGGTTGATATGTTTTTAAGAAATACGACGAACTCATCGCCGCCAATCCGGCCGATGATATCATCCCCGCGGAATTGGCTTTTCAGTTTGGCGGACACTTCTTCAATCACTTCGTCGCCAAGCAGATGCCCCAGCTGGTCGTTGATATCCTTAAAATTATCAATATCAATCAGGAACAGCGCGTGTTGGTCTTTTCCCCCGCTTTCACAAATTGCTTCGTCAATCAGCCGGGACGTGGTCACATGGTTGTACAGCCCGCTGAGCAGATCACGCTCCGCCCTTTCCTTCAGGCGAAGGGTTTCCTTTTTCTGGTTGTCAATATCGATAAAGAATACTATCATTCTGGAAAGCTCGCCTTTTTCGTCGCGAATGATTGTGCTTCGAATCCGATACCACCGGTAATTCCCATTTACATCCATAAACCGGTAATCGGGGTTTTTCTGCCGCTCTCCGTGCATAAAGTGGTACATATCGTCTACCAGCCTTTGCCTGTCCTCCTCATAAACGATATTGGAATGGCACAGGCTGTCAAGCAAGCCGTCCGTACTGAAACCGGTCCCGAACCTGTCCCGAAAAGGGTGGGAATAATAAATTTCCTGCGTCTTAAAATTGTAGTCCATAATCGGATCCGCCGCCTGCTCCATAATAATGCGGTAGCGTTCCTCGCTCGCGGCAAGCTCCCGTTTCGCTTTCCGGATAATGCCGAATTGCTCGCGCTCTTTATTGAGCAGCCTTCTTTTTTCCGTTATATCTTCTATAAAGCCGCAGAACAATTTCGAACCGTCCTCTTCGGCTAAAAGGCGCAGGCTGCAGTTTACCCAGATATGATGCCCATCCTTTTTAATAAGCTTCAGTTCGGTTTGCATATGGTCGTCCGTTGAAAAGTTCCGCATAAAATCTTGACGGTCGTAGTGCTGATCCGTACTTAATACGCGGTTCGGTTCCTGTCCGTTTAACGTCGTTATCTCACCTTCGCGATACCCCAGCATTTCATAAAAGGGGCTGCTTGCATAAACGATTGTAAGAGCATCGTCATTTTTACAACATAGAATTCCCGCACTCAGAGAATCAATAATTTTTCTCAGGTCGAACTCTCCTGCTGGTTGTTTCGGCATTGGCACCCCCTCTTTCGTCTGCAAAAATTTGGACATATACGCTTTAGTGTCTAATATTGTATCAAATATGCACCATAAAATCAATCATATAAATCTATTTTTCGTACAATTTTGAATAACATTCCTTATTGGGGAAAAATCGATATTTTTCGTTTTCACTTGACAGCCCATGCAATCTGTATTATGATACATAGCAAGAATCACAAAGGAGCTTCACAATGCGTTCTTCGACAAGCACAAAACGATTTACAGCTTACGGTTATCCACGCTATTTTATGGCGTGGGATTTTTGTGCATGCATAAAAACGGACTGTGAGCTTTTGTGCGAAGGTATATAGCCTTACCCCGACAGGCTTATATTTTAGCGGAGCTGACAGCAGCTCCGCTATTTTTTTATCATTTTCCACTATAGAACTGCTAGGAGGAATAAAATATGATTATTGTATTAAAGCCCGGATGCACGCCGGAGCAGGTAAAAGATTTTACAAATACGCTTACCAATGAGTATAGCATAAAGGTCAACACCTGGGTAGGTACGCAAAGTACGGTCCTTGGGCTGATCGGCGATACATCGGCAATTGATATCGACTATATTTCGGCACAGGATTTTGTGGAAAGCGTTAAGCGGGTGCAGGAGCCCTACAAAAAATCCAACCGCAAATTCCACCCGGACGACACCGTCATCACCCTGCCCGGCGGGCAGAAAGTCGGCGGGGGCGGGCTGGCGCTGATTGCCGGTCCGTGTTCCGTTGAAAGCGAGGAGCAGATCTGCGACATTGCCCGGCGGGTCAAGGCGGCAGGCGCGCAGTTCCTGCGCGGCGGCGCGTTCAAGCCGAGAACCTCCCCCTATGCCTTCCAGGGGCTGAAGGCCGAAGGGCTGGAACTTTTAAAAGAAGCCAAAAAGGAAACCGGCCTTCCGATCGTTACGGAAATCATGAGCGCCAACCATATCGACATGTTTTTGGAAAACGGCGTGGATATTATTCAGGTCGGCGCGCGGAATATGCAGAATTTTGATCTGCTGAAGGAACTGGGGAAAGGCAAAACGCCCATTCTCTTAAAGCGGGGGCTGTCCAGCACGATTGAAGAGCTTTTAATGAGTGCGGAATACATTCTGGCCGGGGGCAATGAGCAGGTCATCCTCTGCGAACGCGGCATCCGCACCTATGAAACCTACACAAGGAACACGCTGGATATTTCCGCCATTCCGATTCTGAAAAAGCTTTCCCATCTCCCCGTCGTGGTCGACCCAAGCCACGCGGGCGGCATTGCATGGCTGGTGGAACCGCTCGCGCTTGCGGCGGTTGCCGCCGGAGCGGACGGCCTGATTATCGAGGTGCACAACAATCCGGCAAAGGCGCTTTCCGACGGCGCGCAGTCGCTGACCCCGGACCAGTTCGGCAAGGCAGCGGAACATCTTCGTGCCGCGGCAAAAGCCTTTGGAAGAAATGTAGAATAGCCTGTAAATATTTGCTATAATAAAGAAAATATCTGCGACGAAAGGTATTCCACCATGAATAGGAAAATTGTAATTGTCGGGCTGGGCCTGATCGGGGGTTCCCTTGCAAAGGCCTTTCAAAAGTACACACAATGCCAAATCGCCTGAATTGACCGCAATCCGGACGTTTTAAACGCGGCGCTGGAATGCGGCGCGATTGACAAAATTGCCGGCGAAGCAGATATCCGGGAGGCGGACGTCCTCTACCTTTGCCTATACCCCCAGGCGGACATCGACTTTGCCGCCGCGCACGCCCATCTGATTCCACCGCACTGCGTCGTGACCGACACCTGCGGAATCAAAGCGGAAATCTGCGCGCATCTGCCCCGCATTGCGCAGGAACATGGATTTGCCTTCGTGGGCGGGCACCCGATGGCGGGCAAGGAACAGAGCGGATTTGCGGCAAGCGACGCAGACCTGTTTCTGGGCGCCAGCTACATCCTCGTTCCCTGCGGCGCACCGCAGCAGGCGGTAGGCCTGCTGAAAGAAATCGCTGCGGCGCTCCGCTTAGGCGGAACTGTGGAAGCCACCCCAGAAAAGCACGACCGGATGATCGCGTTTACCAGCCAGCTTCCCCATATGCTTGCCTGCGCTTATGTGATGAGCCCCTGCTGTCCCGAGCACAACGGCTTTTCCGCGGGAAGCTACCGCGACGTTTCGCGCGTGGCGAATATCAACGAAGCACTATGGGCGGAGCTGTTCATCGACAACCGGGAAGCCCTCATGGAGGAATTGGAGATTTTGATTGCCAATATAACAATGCTGAAGGATGCTGTTTCAAAAAGGGATGCCGATGCGCTTCGCGCCCTTCTGCGCAAAAGCAGACAGATAAAGGAGATGCTTGGAGAATGAAGGAATTGACCGTTAGCACTTCCAAAAGCTACAAAATCCGAATCGAACGCGGTTGCCTCGGCAAAGCCGGAAAGCTTGCGGAACGGCTTTTCAAGCCGGGCGCAAAAGCCGTTCTGGTAAGCGACAGCAACGTGCTTCCGCTTTACGGCGAACGCGTGAAGCAGTCGCTGGAAACCGCCGGGTTTTCCGTGCGCACATTTGCTTTCCCGGCAGGGGAAGAAAGCAAGCAGCTTTCCTGCGTCGCGCATATTTATTCGGAGTGCGCGGCACACAGGCTGACCCGCAGCGATTTCCTCGTCGCGCTGGGCGGCGGCGTAACCGGCGACATGACGGGCTTTGCCGCCGCGACCTACCTGCGCGGCATCCCCTTTATCCAGATACCGACCTCCCTTCTGGCGCAGATTGACTCCTCGGTCGGCGGCAAAACGGCGGTCGACCTCCCGCAGGGAAAAAATCTGGTCGGAGCGTTTCATCAGCCCTGTCTGGTTTTAATTGACCCGGACACGCTCGAAACCCTTCCGACGCGTTTTCTTTCCGACGGAATGGCGGAAGCGATTAAATACGGCTGCATAAAAAGCCGTGAACTGTTCGACATGATTTATAAAGAGGACATCCGCGAAAACATGGAGGAGCTGATTTACCGCTGTGTGGATATCAAACGCGAAATCGTGGAGCGGGACGAATTCGACACCGGCGAACGCATGCTTTTGAACTTCGGCCACACCTTCGGCCACGCGCTGGAAAAGCTGTACGGCTTTGGAAAGCTGTCCCACGGGGAAGCGGTCGGAATCGGCATGGTCATGATGGCAAAATGCGGCGAGGGCATGGGCATCACAAAGCCCGGAACGGCGAACGAAATCATCGCGGCGTTACGGAAATTCGAACTTCCCACAAGCGATTCCATGCCGATGGACCGGATTCTTTCCGCAACAGCCTTTGACAAGAAAAACAGCGGCGGCATGATTGGGCTGATTCTTTTGAAACAAATCGGCGAGGGGTTTGTGGACCGGATTTACCGGGACCGCCTGGCGGAACTGACAGAGGTGCTGCAATGAGCGACGTGAGAATTGAGCCTTCGGTGTTAAACGGGAGCATCCTTGTTCCGCCCTCGAAAAGCGCGGCGCACCGGGCGGTTATCTGTTCGGCGCTGGCGGGCGGCGGCAATCTCTTTCCGGACGGGGACCGTCTGAGCGACGATATCCGCGCAACCGTCCGCGCAATGAAAATCCTTCTCAGCGAAACTGACGGAATTCCCGTGCAAGTTCACTGCGGGGAATCCGGTTCCACCCTGCGCTTTCTGATTCCGGTCGCGGCGGCGCTCGGGATTCCGGCTGTGTTTACGGGCGAAGGCCGTCTTCCGCAGCGCCCGATCGGCGTTTATCTTGACTGCCTGCCCCGGCATGGCGTAAAATGTGAAACAACAGGGGGTCTGCCGCTGACGATTCATGGTAAGCTCACCCCGGGGAGATTCACCCTGCCGGGCAACGTGAGCTCCCAGTTTATTACGGGGCTGCTGCTCGCGCTCCCGCTTTTGGACGGCGACAGCGAAATCCGCCTTTCCACACCGCTGGAAAGTGCCGGCTACGTCGATATGACCGTGGATATTTTAAAAGATTTCGGAATAAAAATCGAAACGGCGGAAAACGGGTGGAGGGTCCCGGGTAACCAATCCTACAGCGCACGCCCTTATAAAGTAGAGCGGGATTGGTCGCAGGCGGCTTTTTTCCTGGCGGCCGGAACGCTCGGCGGCAAAATCCGGCTGGAAGGGCTGAACCCGGATTCCCGGCAGGGCGACCGCGCGGCGGAAACGCTTTTCCGTTCGTTCGGCGCGGATATCGCATGGGAGGGAAACCAACTGACCGTTACGCCCAAGAAACGAAACGGCATGGAAATCGACGCGGCGCAGATTCCCGACCTTGTCCCGGTTCTGGCGGCGACCGCCGCGCTGTGCCGGGGGCAAACAAGAATTTATAACGCGCAGCGCCTGCGCATTAAGGAAAGCGACCGTCTGGCGGCCATGGCCGACGGGCTGACCCGCCTTGGCGGGAAGGTGAAGGAAACAGAGGACGGCCTTCTGATTGACGGCGTGGAGACGCTTCACGGCGGCGAGGTCAACGGCTGCAACGACCACCGCATTGTCATGGCTTTTGCAATCGCCGCTTTGAAAGCGGA
This sequence comes from Clostridiales bacterium, assembly GCA_012516295.1. GTDB lineage: Bacteria > Bacillota > Clostridia > Oscillospirales > Acutalibacteraceae > Caproiciproducens. Next base: position 5,758 of record JAAYWU010000101.1, read on the forward strand.
CGGCTGCGTGACGATCCACGACGCGCAAAGCGTCCGCAAAAGCTATCCGGACTTTTTCGAGGACTATAACCGGCTGGGAGGGAAAGCGCATGTCGTCCGCATGGGGTAAAAAAATAAAGGTATCGATTTTCGGCGAAAGCCACGGAACCGCTATCGGTGCGGTGCTCGACGGGCTGCCGGCGGGCGAAGAGCTTGATTTTGAAGCCGTCGCCCTGCAAATGAGCCGCCGCGCGCCGGGAAAAGACGCGGCGGCAACGCCGCGCAGGGAAAGCGACCTGCCTAAAATCGTAAGCGGCGTTTTAAACGGCAGAACCACCGGCGCGCCGCTGTGTGCGCTGATTGAAAACACCAATACCAAATCCGGCGATTATGAGAATTTGCAGAGCGTCCCGCGCCCCGGGCACGCGGATTACCCTGCGTTCCTGCGTTACGGCGGTTTTAACGACGTGCGCGGCGGCGGGCATTTCTCCGGCCGTCTGACAGCTCCGCTTGTTTTCGCGGGCGCCGTATGCCGCCAGATTTTACAGCGCCGGGGCAGCATAATCGGCTCGCACGTCCTTTCTGTGGCGGATTGCAAGGATACCCCCTTTTCCCCGACGGATATTCCGGAAGATTTGCTGCAACGGCTTGCTTCCGTCCCGTTCCCCGTCATCGACCGGGAGGCGGAACAAAAAATGCGGGATACGATTGAAAAAGCACGCATGGCACAGGACAGCGTGGGCGGCGTGATCGAATGCGCGCTGACCGGCGTTCCCGCGGGGATCGGCGGCCCGCTGTTTGGGGGAATTGAACCGGGCTTTTCATCCATCCTGTTCGGCATTCCCGCTGTGAAGGGCGTGGAGTTCTGTGCGGGCTTCGGCGCGGCGGAGCTGTACGGCAGCCAAAACAACGACGCGTACTACTACGACGGCGGCGCGGTAAAACCCCGGACCAACCACGCGGGCGGAATTCTCGGCGGGATTACAACCGGTATGCCGATTGTGTTCCGCGCAGCGTTCAAGCCCACGCCGTCCATTGCGCGGGAGCAGGACAGCATCGATCTGAAAACAAAGGAAAATGCAAAGCTCCGCGTTCACGGAAGGCACGATCCCTGTATCGTTTCGCGGGCCGCGCCCGTTGTGGAGGCTGCGGCGGCGGTTGCGCTCATAAACCTGATGACTTTATAAATCGAGGTAATAAGGATGACACTGGAAGAAATTCGTAAGGAAATCGATCAAATAGACGAAGCCCTTCTGCCTCTTTTTCTGAAGCGGATGGAATGCGCCAAAGCGGTGGCGGCAATCAAAAAGGAAAGCGGCCAGCCGGTATTGAACGCAGAACGGGAACAGGCCATTCTGGACCGCATCGGGAGCAGGGCGGGCGAGTTCGGCGGCGAAGCCCGGATGCTGTATGCGAATATGATGGACATGAGCCGCTCGCTGCAGCACAGTCTGCTCGGCAGCGGGCAGGAGCTGCGCGCCGCCATCCGGGACGCGGGTGAAAAGCCGGAAAAAGCGGAGAAAATCGCCTGCCTTGGTGAAATCGGCTCCTATTCCCACGAAGCGCTTCTGCAGCTTTACCCGCATGCGTTTCCGCAGTTTTACCCGGATTTCGGCGGCATTTTCGCCGCTGTGGAAAGCGGCGAAGCGGATTTGGGGCTGCTGCCGGTTGAAAATTCTTCCGCCGGCTCCGTCGGCGAGGTCTACGACCTGATTTTGCAGTACCGGTACAGCATTATCGCCGCGGCAACCCTGCTTGTGCGGCATTGCATGGCATCTGCAAAGAAAGTGGACCCCCGCAGCATCCGCACGGTATATTCCCACCCGCAGGCGCTTTCCCAGTGCTCCGTATATATTGAAAAGAACGACCTGCACGCCTTGCCGTGTTCCAGCACAGCCGCGGCGGCACAGATGATCGCCCAGCGGCAGGAGGCCGGGATTGCCGCGATTTGTTCCGAGCATGCGGCAAAGCAGTATAAGCTCCATATCGTGCAAAACGATATTCAGAATGCTTCCAACAACCGCACGCGGTTCATCGTAATCAGCCGCCGCCTGTACATTCCCGACGGCGCGCAGAAAATCAGCCTTTGCTTTTCCCTTCCGCACAAGACCGGTTCGCTTTACAGCGTATTGGCGCGTTTCGCGGCGGCGGGGCTGAATCTGACGAAAATCGAAAGCCGCCCGATTGCGGAAAGGAATTTCGAGTACGATTTTTACCTTGATTTCACCGGAAATGTACATGAAGAGCGCACGTTGAACCTTCTCTGCGCGCTGAATGACGAGCTTCCGCGCTTCTCTTTCTTAGGGAATTATACGGAAAATGAATGAATAAAAGGACCGGGCTATTTCCAAGCCGGGTCCTTTTCCGTTTGCCCGCCGGACACCGCCGGCAGGGCTTTTTTCTGTTTTACGCGCGATTTCCGCTTGCAGTAAGGCGGATACCGCCTGTGCTTTTCGTGGTGGGCCATACACTCGGCGCATTTTCCATGGCGTTCGCAGTGTATTTTTACGCAATTACAGGTTTCCCTTCCGTTTTCCAGAGCCATAATCGTTTTCTCCGCTTTCTTCTTCCGGATCCGCACAATACTGAAGGATGTCCTCCACTCTGCAATTTAATATACTGCACAGATCATCGATCGTAACCGTTGAAATCGGCATGTTCCGTCTAAGACGCGACAGCGTGCTGCTGCTTATTTTATATCCGTTCCGGCGAGGATATCCACGTTCTTTCAAACGATAAAAAGGAGCCGGATTCGATCAGTTCTTTAGCCTTGCCGCGAGGGCGACCCAGCCCTTCTCCGTTTTGCGGCGGATAACCTCGAATTTCGGCGATAGGGCGGCAAGAACGTCTTTCTCGCGGGTATCGATAATCCCGCTCATCAGATACACCGAATCCGGGTACAGGAACCGCTCGATATCCTTTGTTAAAAGAAGGATGACATCGGCGACAATATTGGCGACGACGATATGGTACTGCCCGCTGACCTTTTCGGTCAGATCGCCGCACACGCCGGTAAAACGTTCGTGAACATGGTTAATTTCCGCATTCTGCACAGCGGTCTTTACGGCAAGCGGGTCAATATCCACCCCGACGGCGCTTTTCGCCCCCAGGAGCAGCGCGGCGACCGAAAGGATTCCGCTTCCGCAGCCGACATCCAGCACGTCACAGCCAGGCGTTACCGTTTCCTCCAGCAGTTCCATGCACAGGCGGGTCGTTTCGTGGGGTCCCGTGCCAAACGCGAGCCCCGGTTCCAGATTCAGCACCGTGCGATTCCCTGCCTCGTATTCCTCCTCCCATGTCGGGCGGATCAAAAGCTTTTCGCCGACCTTGATCGGCTTAAAATATTTCTTCCAGTTGTTAATCCAATCCTCCTCCGCACAGGCGGATGTATCAATCGTGTGCCGGATGCCTTCGGCGTTGTAGCGTTCGCTTAAGAACGCAATGGCTTCCGCCGGATTTTCCTCCGGGCTGATATACACATGCACCAGCGCCTTGGAGCGGTCCTTTTTCAAAAGCTCCTCGTCAATCAGGTCAATGTGGGCGATCTCCCGCACTTCTTCGTCCAGGTGGGAGTAATCTTCAATATAAATGCCATAGGGAACGACCATCTGGGCAATGTCCCCCGCTGTATCTATATTTTCCGCGTCCACGGTAATCCGAATTTCCGTCCAATCCATATGTTTCCTCCAAAAATCACTCTTAATGCAATTTCGTCCTCCCCCTCGGCGGGCGGTGGGAACAGCTTACTTTCCGATTTTGAAATTGCTGTATTTTATTATACACTGTATTAAATAAAAGTTATAGACTTATTTTGCCCTTCGCGCGAATACATTTGATTAACAAAGAAAATAAAGGTGTTAATCAAATGAAAAAGCGTGTATTTTACATAAACGCCGCCATTCTGACCTTCAGCTCCGTTCTGCTCCGCCTGAGCAATATCTGGTTCCGGATGTTTATCTGCTCGAAAATCGGGGCGGCGGGCATGGGGCTGTACCAGCTTATTCTGTCCGTTTTCTTTCTCGGAATCACCCTGTGCACCTCGGGAATGGGGCTGGCTGTTACCCGCCTGGTTTCCGAAGGGCGCGGAACAAGGAGTTCCGTGCGGCAATGCACATTCTGCGCGCTGGCACTAAGTTTACTGGGAGCGTCGGCGCTGTTCTTCGGCGCGGATTTCATCGCGCTCCGGTTTATCGGGAACGCATCGGCGGCCATGCCGCTGAAGCTTTTGGCGCCGGGCCTGCCCTTTATCGCCATCTGCTCCTGCCTGAAAGGCTATTTCCTTGCGATACGGAATACGGTTGTTCCCGTATGCAGTGATTTTCTGGAACAGTTTGTGACGATCGGCGCTTCCCTGCTGCTGCTTTTTTCCATGAGCAACGCGCTGGATGCGCTGATGCTCGGTTCCACCATCGGCGAAGTGTTCGACTGCGCCTTTATGATCGGGCTTTATCATCTGTATGCCAACCGAAACAAGCTTTCCAAAGCAAAAAGCAGCGGTGTTTTCCAGAGCATCCTCCATATCGCCGGACCGATTCTATTCGGTTCCTTTTTCCGAAATCTATTAAGCAGCACCGAAAATATGCTGATCCCGAAAGGGCTGAAAAAATACGGCGCCGGCGACAGCGGCGCGTTGGCGCAGTACGGCGTGATACAGGGGATGGTCATGCCGATTCTTTTCTTCCCCTACTCCTTTTTAACATCCCTGTCCATGCTGCTCATTCCGGAAATGGCGGAAGCCAACGCCGGCGGAAAGCAGAAGGCCATCCAAAGGGTTGTGGAAAAGGCGTGCCGCTGCACGCTCATGTTTTCATTTTTCATTTGTTCGCTGTTCATCTTTTTCGCGGACGATCTGGGCATGCTGTTTTACAAAAGCCGCGAGGTCGGGAATATCCTGCGGATTATGGCCCCGATTGTACCGCTGATGTACCTCGACAGCGTTGTGGACGGCTTGCTGAAGGGCCTTGACCAGCAGATGTATTCCCTGAAATACAATTTCAGCGATTCCATCATGCGCGTTATCCTGATTGCCGTATTTGTCCCGATGCTCGGGCTGCGCGCCTATATCACGGTGCTGTTCCTGAGCGAAATCTACAATGCATCGCTCAGCATCAACCGCCTGCTGAAGGTGACCACGCTGGAAGTCGATATTTTGGACTGGATTGTCACCCCGGCGGTCGGCGCAGCGCTTTTGTATTATCTTCTCCTGCTCCTCCAAAAAGTATCCTTTATTTCCATTTGACAAACCTCCACAGAAAAGATACACTATTAACGATTCGACATTAGTCTATTTAGGACGGAGATAGGAAATGGAGAATTTCTGGATCTTATTTTTATTGTTTACCGCATACAGCTTTTTGGGCTGGCTGACTGAAAGCATCTTTTGTTCCATACCTGTCGGAAAATTCATCAACCGGGGCTTCCTCAACGGCCCATTCTGCCCGATTTACGGTGTGGGCGGTATCGCAGTAATCTATATTCTGACTCCGGTAAAAGATAACATCCTATTGCTTTACATTGCAGGGGTATTCCTTACATCCACATTGGAATACCTGACCGGGCTCGCGCTGGAGGCGATTTTCCATACGAAGTACTGGGATTATTCCGAACACCGGTATAATATCCAGGGCAGAGTCTGCTTGCAAAATTCGCTTCTGTTCGGCGTGATGTGCGTGGTGGGAATGCTTGACGTGCACCCCCTGCTTATGCGGATGCTGCAAAAAATCCCTTCAGGCGCCCTTCCTTACATTGCTTCCTTGGTTATCCTGTATTTCTTCTGTGATACCCCGCTGACTGTGTTCTCGATTCTGCGGCTCAACGGAAAACTCAACGAAATTCAGCAGGCGATTGACGAATTCCGGGAAAAAGCCTCCGACCTTAAGGCAGAAAAATTCGAGAACATTCAGGCGGCAATCGGTTCGCTGATTGACGAGGACCGGAAAGCGTTCTATTTGAAAACCCTGAACGAGCTTTACGATAAAATGGATATACTGGAAAAAGAAATCAAATTTTTCCAGCGCCGCTTCATTGAGGCGTTTCCAACCATGAAATCGCTTCGAAACAACGAATCCCTTCAGCGTGTGAAAGAGGCGATTCAAAATAAAACCCGAATTATAAAGCGGAAATAACAAAAGCATGCGCCCTCCGGTTAACGGAGGGCGCATGCTTTTAAAGGAAGACTTAATCCAAAACGGCAATCACTTCAACCTCTACCAGAGCGTTTTTGGGAAGCTGTTTTACAGCAACGCAGGAACGCGCGGGTTTTCCGGTGAAGTATTTCTCATAAACCCCGTTAAATGCGGCGAAGTCGGCCATATCCGCAAGAAAGCAGGTTGTCTTTACGGCTTTTGTAAAATCCGCACCGGCTTCTTTCAAAACCGCACCGATATTCTTCATGACCTGTTCGGTCTGGACCGTGATATCGCCCTGTGCAATTTCGCCCGTGGCCGGAATAATCGGAATCTGTCCGCTCAGAAAGAGCATTTTTCCGGAGACAATCGCCTGGGAGTAGGGCCCGATTGCGGCTGGAGCATCCTTTGTGGAAATGACTTTCATTTGTTTTCCCTCTTTC
>JAAYWU010000102.1 GCA_012516295.1 Clostridiales bacterium
CCCAGCCCGATACCTATTATTTCTCATGGGCATGCTTGGGAACAAAGAGAAATCCGATTTCTTTCGAGGGCCATCAGATTGCCGATCCGCTGATTATGGGCGACAAAAAGCTTTACAACGCGCAATGGGCGGCGCAGGCGGCGTTCATGGGTTCGTATCACCGCAAGGATTATTCCCGTGAAATCCCGATTATCGATGAAACATGGTGGCCGAATGACGGTTATGTCAATACCATCTCCCAAAGCGGTCCGCACTATGGTTCCACCGATATCATCGAAGATTTCGACGGCACGCCGAAGATTGGCCAGTGGAACTTCATGGGTACAAAACATATCGACCATGAAGACATTATCGGCAGAAACTGGGATGGAGCTTTGGACTTCTTTATAGAGACAGCAACCATGCTCAGTCAGCTTCCGCAATAATTCTGTTTTTTTACATAAAAAAGGCTCCGGTTGGTTCGTGTAAACCAACCGAAGCTTTTTTTAGATAAATGAACTGGTTATTTTATTTCCAGGATGGCTCCTTTATTCGCGGAGGAAACCATCGAAGCGTATCTTGCCAGAGCGCCCTGCGTAATTTTGGGCTTTCTGGGCTTCCAGTTTTCGCGGCGCTTCTTCAGCTCTTCGTCGCTGACGGCAAGGTGAATGGTGTTTGCCATAATATCAATTTGGATGCGATCGCCTTCCTCTACAAGGGCGATATTCCCGCCGACCGCCGCCTCGGGGGAGACATGGCCGATTGCCGCGCCGCGTGTTGCGCCGCTGAAACGTCCATCCGTAATGAGCGCGACGCTGCTTCCAAGCCCGGCTCCCATGATTGCAGAGGTAGGATTCAGCATTTCCCGCATGCCGGGGCCGCCTTTTGGCCCTTCGTAGCGGATGACAACGACATCGCCGGGTACGATTTTTCCGGACGTGATCGCGTCAATGGCTTCTTCTTCGCTGTCGAAAACCCTTGCCGGGCCTTCGTGCTTCAGCATTTCCGGCGCCACCGCGGAGCGTTTGACAACGCAGGAGTCGGGAGCCAGATTTCCCCTTAATACGGCAATGCCGCCTGTTTTGCTGTAAGGATTTTCAACCGGGCGGATTACCTCCGGGTTGCGATTCACACAGTTTGCAATATTTTCTCCCACCGTTTTGCCGGTGCAGGTGATCAGGTCGGTTTGGAGCAGTCCGAGCTTGTTGATTTCATGCATTACGGCGTAAACGCCGCCCGCCTCGTTCAAGTCTTCCATATAGGTGTGGCCCGCCGGGGCAAGGTGGCAGAGGTTCGGCGTTTTGTCGCTGATTTCATTTGCAATATCCAGGTTTAGAGAGATGCCGCATTCATGTGCGATTGCGGGAAGGTGGAGCATGCTGTTTGTGCTGCACCCAAGAGCCATATCAATCGTCAGCGCGTTGCGGAACGCGCCCTCGGTCATTATGTCGCGCGGGCGGATATTCTTTTTCAACAGCTCCATAATCTGCATGCCCGCGTGCTTTGCAAGCTGAAGGCGCTGCGAATAAACCGCCGGAATGGTACCGTTCCCCTTTAAGCCCATGCCGAGGACCTCTGTCAGGCAATTCATACTGTTGGCTGTGTACATGCCGGAGCAGGAGCCGCAGGTGGGGCAGACCCTGTTTTCATATTCCAGCAGTTTTTCCTTGGTGATTTTTCCTGCGCGGTATGCGCCGGAAGCTTCGGAAACGCTGGAAAAGCTGGTCTTTTGCCCGTCCACCCGGCCCGCGAGCATCGGCCCGCCGCTGACAAAAATGGTGGGGATATTCAGGCGCGCCGCAGCCATGAGAAGGCCGGGTACGTTTTTATCACAGTTCGGAACCATTACGAGGGCGTCAAAGGCGTGCGCAAGAGCCATTGCTTCGGTGGAATCCGCGATCAGCTCCCTTGTGATCAGGGAATATTTCATTCCGCGGTGCCCCATTGCAAGGCCGTCGCATACTGCAATGGCCGGAAATACAATCGGGGTTCCGCCCGCCATGGAAACGCCTGTTTTTACCGCTTCAACGATTTTATCCAAATTCATATGTCCGGGGACAATCTCATTTTGCGAACTGACGATGCCGATCAGCGGCCGTTCAAGCTCCTCGTCGGTTAATCCAAGCGCGTGGAACAGGGCGCGCTGCGGTACGCTTTTGGTTACTGCATCACTATTCATTTCGAGCACCTCTCTTTATGTAGTTGTTTAATTTATTATATATTGTATGATGTCTTATGTCAATCGGAAAAGAAGCCTCCCGGGGAGTTTCCGGATGCCCAACCGCGGCATAATCACTTGTGCTGTATCCGGCGAAAAACAAAGCGCCCATACCGCTAGGGTATGGGCGCGCTTTTCTATGGGATATGTCACTCGTCTTCAATTCCGAAGCCGCGCATTGCGTGGATAATATGGAGCTCCATGGCGGTTTTCGCACCGAGGGCATCCCGCTTTGCAAGAAACTCCATGATCATTCGATGGTCATGCAGGGTGTTTTGAACGATGTCCTTTTTTGCATATGATAACATAACCCCTTTGCCGATTGCCTGATACAGGATCGGCATCAGCCGGTTCATAAATTCATTGTGGGTCGCTTTTGCGATGGATTTGTGGAACGCCTGCTCCACTTCGGTCCGGTCCATTTTTTTCAGAATCTGTTCCTCTTCCAGCTTTCCATAGTATAAAATACGCTCCAGCTCTTTGTCGGTAGCACGTTTTGCGGCGTAATAAGCCGACTGGGGTTCAAAAATCAACCGCATTTCATATAAATCCTTCACATCCATAGGAAAACCGGAAAGTTCTTCCAGTTTTACCGAATCATTCAGGGACGGATTCCTTTTTACGAACGTTCCTTTTC
>JAAYWU010000103.1 GCA_012516295.1 Clostridiales bacterium
CGCGAGACCTTTTCGAAGAGAAATTGCAGGTTAACCTAACAGAAAATCATCTTCGAGGCCGAAATGCCGGGTGTTTTGTACAGGGATATCCAATTTGGTTATAGGACAGGCCGGTGGGAGCTTTTGTCCGGGATATCCGAAGGAATCTTCGGCCGACCCACATGTTCAATGCAAGCATTGGTCAAATTACATCGCAATGCCGGGAAGCATATCGTCGGTCCCTCCGATATGCTTCCCGGCGCTTTTGTTTGGAGGCCCGATCAGGAATGGAAAGCACCCTATTGCTGTTTGACTTCGACGGGGTCTATCGGACGCAGAATTTCTATACCCAGGAAAACTGCCGATGGATTCATAAAAAACACATGCCCGGAGTCTGTACATATTGCGATCCGCAAGCGCGGAATCAATTGCGCGAACGCATTAAAAACATAGGCCAGCCGGTACTTGCCTTTCTCGGTTCCGGGAACTACCACTATATAACATTCTTTCTGACGGAAAAAATCCGCGAAGATTTTGCACTCGTGTTGTGCGACCATCACAGCGACATGAAGCCCCCCGCCTTCGGCAGCCTTCTCTCCTGCGGAAACTGGCTGCGGCAGGCTATGGAACAGCTGCCACATCTGAAACAGATTGTTTTGGTGGGCGTGAACGATTCCGAACTGGCTGAGCTGCCAAATTCAAGGGAGATAACGATTTTTCCCGGAAGCACGATTTCCGGGAGAACAGATTGGGTTCGAGAACTTGAACAGACCCTTCTTTATCCGGTCTACTTCTCCGTTGATAAGGACGTATTCAGCCAAAACGCGGCATGGACAAACTGGAATCAGGGCACCATGGAGCTGCACCAGTTTTCGGAGGCTTTCTGCGCGGTTGCCGAAAGCCACAGGGTGGTAGGAATGGATGTCTGCGGGGAATTCCCTGCCATCTACGGAAACCTGTTTGAGTCCAACGAGGCAAACCAAAAAAACAATCAGGCAAATCGCGGACTGCTGGAATTGTGGAAACAGCATCTTTCCGGCCCGGATTTCGGAAAGTAGAGCGATCATCCGGAATAGAAATCGCCAGAAGCAAAGCTTATCCGTTAAATTTCCGGCATATAAAACAAAGAAAGCCCGGGAACCGTTCGGTTCCCGGGCTTTCTGCTGTTTCAAACAGGCTAGGGGCATTCGCTCAGCCGGGAGAACGCTATACTGGCAGCGAAGAGCCAGTAATTCGACCCCGCTTATTTTTTCAGAATGGTCGCGACCTGCGAATGCTTGTAGTCTTCATTCCATTGGGCATAAGCGCTGTCGGAGCGATGATCGGTCAAATCATAGTTTTGCGCCAGATAATTGCCGAAAAAAGTGCTGACCTTATAGGCTCCCCAAAGATTCAGATGGCCGGAATTATTCATATCGTTGGCAAAGTCAATTCCGATATCATCCGCCAGATCATACAGGTCCAAAAAGGGAATCTGATTGCTTTCAGCATAGTCCGCCACTTTATTAAACAGCGCTTCGCAGTCATTGACCCAGCCGCTTTGCTGATTCGGTCCGCTGTAGTCGCACGGCATATTCACCAGTATCAGCTTAAAGTCTTCCGTTTTGGAAAGTTCAATAATCTTATTCAGATATTCCAAAGACTTTTTGGGTATTTCAATCCGGTTGTCCGTATCTTCCCATTTTGAAATCGGCTTCCCGTATTTATCCGTACCGGCCACGAACCCCTTGGTATAATAAACAGAAGAATAATCGAAGCCAAAATCCTTCCTCTCCAGCGAAGACCACCGAAAATGATATTTCAAGACGGGAAAAAGATACGAAATCCGGTCTTCCGGGGGAGTGCAGTTCCAAATGGCATCCAGCTTGTTAAACGAGAATTTCATGTTGTCAATCGCATTGCTCACCAGTCCCCGTTCCCCGTATTGATTCGTCATTCCAAGGTAAAAAACGTCCAGAACCACAATCGGGTGCGGATGTTTTTTCAGGACATCTTTCAACAAGTAATATGTAACGTCAATCGGCTGGCCGCCGGTGGCATAATTAAAGCTGGTAATGCCATGCTGTTTCCAAAGCACGTTGGGGTCCATGCCTCCGTTCATATGGCTTGAGCCCATAAAAACAACATCATACTGGTCATCGGACAAATAAAGTCCTTCTTTCAGCTTCCCCATATGCTGCGTTTTGTACACAAAAACAGGACTGATCAGGCCGAAGATAGTAAACAGCAAAACCACAAAAAGGATACCTTTTCGGATGAATTTTTTCAAAGCACATACCCCATTAAAACTGAAAATAGATAAAATTCTGCGCACTATATTCCGACCCGTACACCCCGAACAGCACTAGAATAAGCACCGCCGCTAAATAAGCCGCCCAACGCACAACAACGTTTCTGCGTATGAAAGCCGCACTCAAATCAATCCGTTTTTTCAGAATATCCACCAGCAGGACGCTCGCTACACCCAGAATCGCCGCGATAAACTCCGGCTCCGTCAATCCCAGTTGGATGAGCGCTCCGTTCCAAAGTACGGCCGGGTCAAACCGGAACATATTCCCGATTAGCAAAAATGCATTCTCCATGGTATCCGCACGGAAAAAAATCCACGCAAAATTGACGAGCAGGAAGGTGATGGCTATCTGTGCGATACGATATCCGACGGAATGTTTGTTGATTCTCAGCGCTTCCCGTACACGTTCTTTCAGCGGCTCCAGTAAAAGGCCGATGTCCTGATAGATTCCGTGAAGCAGTCCCCAAAACAAAAACGTAAGGGACGCGCCGTGCCAGAAGCCGCAGACCGTAAACACAATCAGCACATTCAGGCAGCGGCGAAGCTTCGAGCACCGGCTCCCGCCAAGGGGGAAATATGCCATCTGCGCCAGAACTCCTGAATCGACTTTGCAAAATAAGGGCAGTTAAAGTTTTCCTCCAGATGGAAACCCATCATTTCCGCCGCACCAATCGCAATATTGGAATAGCCGGAAAAATCGCAGTAAATCTGAAACGTATAAAAAAGGCTGGCCAAAACGGATTCCAAACCATGGTATTGGGCCGGATTTTCATATACCGTATTGACCAGAATTGCCAGGCGGTCCGCTACTACCATTTTCTCAAAATATCCCCATAACATCCGGAGAACGCCCTTCTTGACGCCGATATAGTCAAAGGGATGAACCTCATCGATCTTTTTTAAAAAATCCTTTGATTTTTGGATTGGCCCCGAGATTAAAGTCGGAAAAAAAGAAACAAACAGGGCGTATTTGCCAAGATGGGCTTCAGGTTCCACATCACCACGGTAGACGTCGATTGTATAACTCAGTGATTGAAACGTATAGAAGGATATCCCGACCGGTAAAATCAAATGAACCGCTTCGGTGGCAACGCTTACCCCGAACAGAGCCAGAAGGTCGGAGTATGTCTTACGGAAGAAATCCGCATATTTGAAAACCACCAAAATTCCGATATTGAACAGCAAGCTGAGTGCAACAATATACTTCTTATATTTCGGATTTCCTGTTCCGCTGTTTATCCGTCCGATCAGCAGGCCGCTGCCATAGGTTACCACCGTAGAGGCAATTAAGAATATAGCGTACACCGGCCCGGAAAACAAATAAAAGGCATAACTGGCCACAAGCAAACAAGCCCACTGATACTGATGTGGGATTTGATAATATACGAATACTGTAACAAAAAGCAAAGCGAGAAAACCGATTGAGACAAAGGACAACGCCCTAACCTCCAAATTACTGATTATTGACAAAGCTTAAATCGATACAAGTGGTTAACCTTGTATATTAAAGCACACAAACATTAACTTTTTGTTATCGTTTGTAATATTATGTTACTAATTTGTAATAATAAATGCAATATTTACAAACTTAATTTTTAGTTAAAAACAAATTTTTTGATCTCTTCGCATTATAGCATTCCTTTTAGAAAAAGACAGCCCCCTCTTCATTTTTATGTTCATTCATCCGCAATAATAAATGATTTGTAAAAAGATAAAGGTATCATTTTCGGCGCAAAGCGCCTGAAAGTGATACCTTTGCATAATATTGAAAATATTCTCCTGCATCCTCCGCGTGCGGCAGAACAGGCTTTGCTCGTGTCCTTCGCATAATTCGGCAGATCAGCGCAGACAGCCCCCCAGGTGCAATAAAACGTATAGCCTTATGCAAGCGTTGAAAGTGCTTACATAAGGCTATTTTTTAACCTTCCGCTTTATGCGGCCTTATAACGATTAACGCGAACCAGTTTAAACTGGTTCGCGTTAATCTTGCATTGGTGGAGCATAGCGGGATCGAACCGCTGACCTCTACACTGCCAGTGTAGCGCTCTCCCAGCTGAGCTAATACCC
>JAAYWU010000104.1 GCA_012516295.1 Clostridiales bacterium
AATTTCTCAATCTGTGTTGCGGAAACCTGCATGCTTTCTCCGAAAAGGGCGCGGGATTTTTCACTCGAAGCAAACACCGCGGGGCGGTTTTCCGCCGCACGGGCGATTGCTGCAAGACGGTAACCGTAACCGCGCGCCGCAAATACATCTTTCAGCGTAGCGGAAAGCACCGTATTGCGGTTCCATTGCTGTGCCATCAGTTCAAACGCGGGTTCCGGGGCATTTGCAAAATACGTCTGCGGCAGGAGAAGCGCGCTGCGTATTTTCAGATTTTTCAGGATTGCGCAGGCTTCATTTGGAATAGAGGAAGGGGTATTCGGCTCTCCGGAGCTCCCCGAAAGGGGATAGGATATGTATAGCCGGTGCGAAGCGGCGCTCATAGCGGTATATGCTAAGAAGCGTTCCTGCACCGCCACGCCTTCAAAGGTGTCGTTCAGCGGCAGGCCGAGGCGGATGAGTTCGCGGCGCTCCCGGTCGCTGAATACGCAGTTTCCACCCGGAGAAAGCGGGAATCCCCCTTCAACCGCTCCAATCAGGAATACCACCTTCGGCGCGCCGGTCCGCGTGCGGTCGGCGGACCCGACGGTGACTTCGTCCAGCCCCTGCGGAATGCTGGCCATATCATTCGCCAGTATGACAAGGTGCAGAAGCTCGGCATACCGCGCCGGGCTGACCGGATTGTGGTTCAGCACCAGCGCCGTTTGGTCAAGGATGTTCATCAGCAAATCCCACAGCCGAAGCTGGCGGTCGGCAAGCTCGGGCTCGCCGCAGTCCGATAAATGGTGTGCAAGCGCTTTCAGATGTTCCGCCGCGCCAACGTCCTGCAGCAGCGTGTAAACGGCCGCCGCCATCCCCTCGCCGTCTGCCGAGCGGATACCCGCGGCAAAACGGAGCAACGGGGCGATTACGGCTTTTCGGCTGATGTTGATTTCCTCCAGCAGTTTTTCATCCTCCGCCGTCAGCTTTTCAGCGAAGCCCTTCGGATGCTCTTTCCACTCTTCCTTCCATCGGTTCCCGGAAATGTTCCAAACAAAGGTATAATTTTCAAGCCGGGCAATTTCATCCGTTCCAAGACCCGCAAGGCCGGTTTTCAGGTAGCTGAAAACGGAATCGGAGGAAAATCCCGACTGAATAATCCGGAACGCCGAAAGCACCAGCCGCATGAGCGGTTCCGCGTCAATTGCCTGCGGTTTGTCCATAAAATACGGAATTTCCCAGCGCTCCAGCGCCGTATCCAAAATTCCCCGGTAATCGTCGGGCGTACGCGCAATGACCGCAAAATCCCGATACCGAAAATGCCCTTCCATGACAAGATTGCGGATGGTTGCGGCAACAAAAGCGGCTTCGTCATATGCGTTTTCCGCTTCATAAAGAACCACATCCTCACAATCACAATCGCAGGGCTTATGCTCTCCGCGGTACACGCCCGCTTCCAGCGCGGCCAGAGCCGCATTTTGAAAACGGCGTCCGCTTTCCAGCCTGATGGGCGCGGCAATGCCCACATTACTCTCCCTTGCAAGCCGCATCAGATTTTTCCCCGTGCGGCGGACAAGGGAAAAAAGCCCCGTCCCGTGTTCCGGATCGTCAAGGCCATCCGTGCAAAGCGTTACATAGAGGTCGTCCGCCTGCTCCAGAATCAAGCGGATAATATCGTATTCCTGCACCGTAAAACTCTGAAAGGAATCCAGCGCAACGGTATAACCTTCGAAAAACGAATGGTTCTGCAGGATTTTTTTCAGCCTTGTCAGGTCGTCAAGGGGATCGACGTAGCTTTGCGCGACAAGCGCATCGTATGCGGAAAGGATCATGGAAAGCTCGGTCATTTTCTGCTTCAGCGAATCCTGCTGCAGTTCCTGCGCGGTCCGTTCCATATCGGGCGGAGATATCCCGCACATTTTAAACTCCGCGGACACCGAGAGCATCAGGCCGACAAGCTCGGCGCTGTCCGCGTTTTTGCGGTAAAACCGAAGCTGATCCTTCACCTGTTCCAAAGCAAGGCTCATAAACATGCTTCGCCCGCCATCATCGAGCCGTCGGCCGGCGCCGCCGCCGTAACGGCGGAAAGCTTCGTCGGCAAGGCGGGAAAAACTTGTAACGGACACACGCTGCACGTCCTTCGCGCCGAGGCGGTGGAGCATGGCACGCTCATTTTCAAATGAGGATTGTTCCGGCACGATCAGCATTAATTTCTTCCGGGAATTCTTTGCCATATTTTCCAGTTCGGTCCGAAGCAATTCGGTTTTCCCGCTGCCCGCGCGGCCCAAAATAAAACGCAGCATCGTATGCCTCCCATTTTCGTAATGAATTACAGATCATTATAGCATAGATACTGCGCTGAGAAAAGAATTGCGAAGAGAAGGAAACCGGTCCTTCTATTTCTGTGTTATATAATTTTTGAATTGTTCGTAAAGCTCGACCGTTTTGAATTTTATCTCGAAATCGCCCTTGCCCTCCACAATTTGAAGCTGGTTTTCGTTCAGAACATCCCGGAGCTCCTTGGGTTCTTCCGCAGCGGGAAGGCACATCGGCGGAAAAATAACGCACCACCAGTTATGCCCTTCGGCTTTGCCGATGCTCACGCGCAGCGCATCGTATTCGCCCGCCGGCAGCGTTGTGGTTTTATACTGCCTTGTCGTAAAATACATACGCTCCATTTTCACATCCACCGGGTAATGATACCCCTGCTTCCGGATTTCATCCTCAGCCGCGGATTTCAGTTTCGGCAGCGCCGCGCGGACGGCGTTCTGCGCTTCTTCTTTATTCGTGACATGATCCATCATGCGGGAACTTTCCGCTAAAATCCGATCCCGCACCTTCAGCTTTAATTCCTGGTCTTCTTTTGAATCGGAATTTGCAAGGACATGCAGGCGGAGAACATGATTCGGTATATCCTCACAGCCGGCGGCAAAACCGGTAAACGAAAACAGCACGGTCAGAATAAACGCCAAAAGAAGTGACTTTTCTATCAACTTCATAAGTAAATCCTCCGATAATTATGTTACAGGAGGATTATTGGCGCAATAATTTCTTTTTATTCGTTGTATTTCGCACATCCATATTATATAATCATGATAATTCACATAAAGAAGGGTCAATATGCTGAAAACCGTATTTTTTTCATTCCTTTCCCGCTTCGGTCCGCCGATGCTGGCAGGGTTGATTGTCTATCTCGTTTGCCGTGTCCTTTTCTTCCGGCGGAAAAAGCCGCTTCAAAAATTCTGGCTCGCCATTTTGTTTCTATACCTCGGCGCGGTAATTCATCTGACAATTCCCCTGACTTTGCCGCAGTCCTGGCATATCCGCGCGAAAAC
>JAAYWU010000105.1 GCA_012516295.1 Clostridiales bacterium
GCCCATGGGGCGGCGGATGCTGTTGTCGGTATTATGCTGCGGCTGCGGCTTTTTCGGCAAGGTATTCTGAACCGGTTTGGGAGGAACAGGTGTTTTCTGCTGCGGCTTCGGGCCGACCGGCGTAATCTTGCCCGGTTTCACCGCTTTGCGCGCGGGTTTCTGCGCCGCTTTTGCGGGCTGCGAAGATGCGGCGGGTTTTTCCGGCTGAATGGAAGCATCCTGCTTTTCCGGTTCGGCAACGGTTTCCTTCTGGTTCCCTTCCGCAAAATACGCGTCCAGATTTTCCAAGCTGTTCTTCTGCGTAAAGGCTTCAAAAACAAGATCGAGTTCGTTTTCGTCAAGGGCGGTCATATGTTTTTTCACTTCGCCGGTATATTTCTGCAAAGTGTCGATGACTTCCTTATTCGGTACGTTCAGGTCTTTGGCCACCTCATGAACCCTGTATTTTATCATCATATATCAAATTCCTCCTCATTCCTCAGTTCCGGCCGTTTCCGCTGTGCACAACGCAAGCAGCTTGGAAGCGAACCCGGCATCATTCACCGCAACAACTCCGGTTCGCTTTCCGAGAGCCATGCTGATTTCGTCCATCGTGGAGGGAAGCACCTGAACAGCGATTCCTTCCTTATCGGCTGCAAACCGTACCCCGCCCGCCGTTCGGGGCGACAGATCCTTTGCAAGCAGCACGAGTTTTGCGCTTCTTTTTCGCAGCGATTCGATCACCGCGTCATTTCCGAGCGAAAGCCTTCCGGCCCGCCGCGCAATGCCAAGAAGCTGCAGTATTTTTTCATTCATTCTGGCTGATTTCCTCCTCCATGCGATCGTAAACCTCATCGGGAATTTTACAGGAGAAGGATTTTTCAAATCTTCTCGATTTCCGTGCAGCTTTCAGGCAGTCGATGCTTTTGCAGACATACGCGCCACGCCCGGGCTTGCGCCCCGGAAGGTCAAGGGAGATTTCCCCTTCGGGCGATTTTACAACCCGCACTAGTTCTTTTTTTGGTTTCATTTCCCCGCACCCCGCGCACATGCGAAGCGGTATTTTCTTCTTTTGCATCGCTCTCACCGCCTTATCTGGGTTATTCTTCCTCGTCTTCGCCGTAGAATCCGCTCTCCGGCTTTATATCAATTTTCCAGCCCGTCAGCTTGGCGGCAAGGCGGGCGTTCTGCCCCTTGTTGCCAATGGCGAGGGAAAGCTGGTTTTCCGGCACCGTTACGCGGCACGCGCGCGAGCCGTCCTCCGCCGGAACCACTTTAAGAACATCGGCGGGCGAAAGCGCGGAAGCGATAAATTTCGCGGGGTCCTCGCTGTACTCGACAATATCGATTTTTTCGCCGCCCAGTTCGTTGACAATGTTGGATACGCGCGCGCCGCGCGCGCCGATGCATGCGCCAACCGCGTCCACGTCGGGGTTATGGCTCAGCACCGCAATCTTTGTGCGGGAGCCCGCTTCGCGGGACACCGCTTTTATTTCCACCGTGCCGTCGTAAATTTCCGGCACTTCGGTTTCAAACAGGCGTTTCACCAAATCGGGATGAACGCGGCTGATCATGGCGCGCGGCCCCTTTTCGGTTTCCTTTACATCGACCACATACACCTTGATGTGGTCGCCCTCGGTCAGCTTTTCGTCGCCGACCTGTTCGCTTTTCGGCAGGATTGCCTCCGCCTTTCCAATCAACAGCGTCGCCGCGCCGGTGCGCGGGTCCACGCGCTCAACCAGCGCGCTCACCAGCTCCTGATGCTTGCTCTGGAATTCCTGCATCATCTGACCGCGTTCGCCGTCGCGGATGCCCTGGCGGATAATGTTGCGCGCGGTCTGTGCCGCAATGCGCCCGAACTCCTTGGTATTGAGCTGAACGTTGACCGTGTCGCCGATCCCCGCCGTGGGGTCAATGCTGCGCGCATCCTCCAAAAGGATTTCCTTTCCCTGGTGGGTTATGTCCTCAACGACGGCCTTGCGCAGGTACACCTCAAACGTTCCTGTTTCGGGTTCCATGTTAATCACGCAGTCATCGTTGCCGTAGCTGCTTTTGCAGGCCGTAACAATTGCTTTTTTAATTTTGTCGATCATAAAATCGACCGGGATGCCCCTTTCCTTTTCCAGAAGGGAAAGAGCCTCGAAAACTTCGCTGTTCATTCCTCAATACCTCCAACAATATCATCTTCCACCAGCCGTACGGACGAGGCATCCTTTTGGGCAAGTGAAACGGTTTCCCCTTTTTCCGTTTCCAAAATGATCGTACCTTCCTGAAAATCCCGGAGCGTTCCGACAAGCTCACGCCGGCCGTCCTCCAGGGGGTGAAACAGCTTTGCCCGGACTTTTGCCCCCAAAAACGCCCGGAAATGCTCCTCGCGGACAAGCTCGCGCTCCATTCCGGGGGAAGAGACCTCCAGGCAGTAAGACTGATCAATCGGGTCAAGCTGGTCGAGCGGATCGTCGATTGCGCGGCTCATAGCCTCGCAGTCCTCGATGCCCACGCCGCCTTCCTTGTCGATAAAAA
>JAAYWU010000106.1 GCA_012516295.1 Clostridiales bacterium
CAGGGACATAATCTTATCCGGAGAGGGTTTTTCGATCATATCCGTGCATTTGAAATAATTGTCGAGAATATTTTAAAGGAAGTCATCGATATTGCCCATCAGGCAAATATTTACTTTGTGCGTCAAAAGGAAACGCGCGGCCTTGGTCACGCGGTAAACTGCGCAAGGTCTTTTGTCGGTAACGAGCCGTTTGCGGTTTTGTACGGCGACGATGTCATTATGGGAGAAGACCCCGCCTGCGCCCAGCTGATACGCGCGTATGAGGAATTCGGCAAAGGCGTTTTAGGAGTAAAGCAGGTTTCCGCAGAAGCCATTACAAAGTACAGCTCCCTGAAGGTTGAAAATATTCACGACAATTATTTCAAATGCACGGATATGATCGAAAAACCCTCTCCGGATAAGATTATGTCCCTGTATTCCATCCTTGGCCGCTGCATTCTCACGCCGGATATTTTTGATATTCTGGATAAAACGGAACCGGGCGCGGGCGGTGAAATCCAGCTGACCGCCGCAATGCGCACGCTGGCACGCTCCGTCGGTATGATTGCGGTTGAATACACCGGGAAGCGCTACGATATGGGGAATAAGCTCGGAATTATGCAGGCTCAGGTGGAAGCCGCGCTCAAGCACCCGGAAATCGGGGCTGAATTCAAAGCCTACCTGAAGGATCTGTGCAAGGAAATATAAATTTTTATTGACTTCGTAGAAACGGGCTGATATAATTATTCTGTTAAGCCGCAATTTTCGGCTTTCTATCCTTGCTCCGGATTGATTCCGGGGCCAAAGTCCAAAAGGAGGTGCAATTATGTCTGGAGTAAAAAATTCCTATGAAACCGTATTTATCCTTTCTACTAAGCTTGGCGAGGATGCAATCGCTTCGCTGGTGCAGAAGTTCAAGGATCTGATTGAAGCACACGGTACCATTGACACCGTTGACGAATGGGGCAAGCGCAGCCTTGCGTACCCGATTCAGAAGCAGGAAGAAGGCTACTACACCTTAATCAGCTTCACGAGCGCGCCTGAATTCACCGCGGAACTCGACAGAATCTTTAAGATTACCGATGGTGTCCTTCGTTCTCTCATCATCCGGAAAGATAGCTAAGAAGGAAGAGTGATTTGAATGCTCAATGTCGCTGTTTTAATGGGCAGACTTGTTGCCGATCCGGAACTTCGGCATACGCCGAATGATATTTCGGTAACAAGCTTTACACTAGCGGTAGACCGTTCCTATGTAAAAGCCGGAGCGGAGCGTCAGGCGGACTTTATCGACGTTGTCGCATGGCGCAGCACGGCTGACTTTGTGTGCAAATATTTCCACAAAGGGCAGTTGGTTGCGGTGCAGGGTTCCATTCAGACGAGAACCTATACAGACAAAGAAGGAAACAAGCGCAAAGCGTTTGAAGTTGTAGCCGATAACGTCCATTTTGCGGAATCAAAACGCGACAGTGCCGGAACGCAGGGCAACAATTATCATTCGAAACCAGATACTGCCCTTGAGCAGTCTGATCCTGCTTATGCAAGTGGAGACACAGGCGATTTTGAGGAAATTCCATTGGACGACGATTTACCGTTCTGATTTCCTCTACACATTATGATGAGAAAAGGAGGCTTTTGCCATGGCTGATAAAAACGATAGACAAGACCGCCGCCCCGGCGGGCGTAAGTCCCGCAAAAAGGTTTGCGGCTTTTGTGTTGACAAGGTAGATACGATTGACTACAAGGATGTTGCAAAGCTCCGCCGTTTTATTTCTGAAAGGGCGAAGATTCTTCCCCGCAGAGTAACCGGAACATGTGCACATCATCAGCGCGAATTGACCGTCGCTATTAAGCGTGCGCGTCACCTCGCACTGCTCCCTTTCAGCAGCGACTGATATTCACATTCCTGCAACTTAACAAGAAAGAGCGAACGCGGCTGCGTCCGCTCTTTTTCTTTTTCTAAAAAGCATGCTGGAAGTAGATCCTCCCGGTACGAAAGTCGGACCGGCGCGCGCAAACATTTACAGTATGCTGAGGCTGGCGCCCTTCGGATGAACAAAAAACAGCGGTGGAAAATCTCCATCGCTGTTTTGATGTATTGGCTATTGCTCCGAAACAGGTTTGATTTTTTCCTCTTCCGGTAGTTTTATTTCCCCGATCTGCCCGCTAAAAACCTGCATTTTTCCTTGCAGCTTTGCGCCGTTATTTACTGTATTTGACGCAGCGTTCAAATCCCCCACCACAACCGCGTTACTTTGGCAGGTAATATTGTTTTTACCGTGAACATTCCCCTGCAGCTTTCCGTTAATATCTAAATTCTTCGCTTTGATATCCCCAATTACAACGGATTCATTGTCGATTATCACATCTTCGGTAGCAATTATATTGCCCCGCACGGTGCAGGAGGCAAGCGTAATATTCGCACCCTGAACGTCGCCAACCTGTTTGCCGCTGATGCGAATATTCCCTGCGGTACTGACGCCGCCCGTCAGGGTGCCATAAATTTCAATATTCCCCTCCGATTTCAGGTCGCCGGTTATAACCGTCCCCTTTGATATGACCGTTGTTTGTCTCTGGGAAGAGAAGTCGTTGTCGGTCGGAAAAGCTCTTTGGTTGTGAAAATCCGGTTTTAAAGGCTGGAAGTCGGGCCTTAACGGTTCCGCCGTTTTGACTGCGGAGTTTTCCGGATCAGGCAACTTTTCATCCGCCTTAACCTCTATTTTATATTTGGAAATATGATCATCGCGGCTAAAGTCGATCATTTTGCCGCTTGCAAACTGCATGCTGGAAACACCTTCGTTTTCATAATCCGGGCCATTCCATATCCTTTTCAGGATACTTGTAAACTTTGTATTTTTTCTAATTGCTTCCATCGTCATGCCTCCATAACAAAATTCCGTTCAGATTGAGGTTTTATTAACTTATAATAACTTATATTCCTATATTTTTCTAGTACTTTTTTCGAATTTTGGCAATTTTCTACTAATTTTAATATTTTTTCCATTTGAAACATTCTTGATTTTCATGAAACTCTAAAATGCGTATGAAAAATGTGACTAATTTTAGATAAAGGCAATCCATTCTGAATAAAAATACGATAGGGCAG
>JAAYWU010000009.1 GCA_012516295.1 Clostridiales bacterium
CTTACGGTCTTGACGGTATCCGGCCATACATTCCGGGTCATATTGAGGAGCAGTTCGTAATAGGGATTACCGGGGTCTTTCAGAATCTCATGCACAATTTTGAAGAACCGTTTCTGTGCCGGTGATTTGGAAAAGTTGTCCCCCATATCCGCCAAATTGCGAATGCTTCTCCCGGGGTCGGACTGTATGTCCCGAATAGCCTTATCGATAAGAATTCCTACGGCTGTCCGTATAAGCTTATGTCTGTACTCCATTTTTTCCGCTCCATTATCCTTAATGATTCAAGTATAAAAAGAATCCCTTTGAAAAGGAATAGACAGTTTCCCTTTTTGTCCTGTTTTTGTACAGTTCTCCGGATATGTCAAACACAGAAAAGCACCCGGCGGAAGACCGGATGCTTTCACAATTGCCAAATCAGCATTTACTGAGCGATTTCCGCGGTTTTTCCGCCGATAAAGTTTAGCAGGGCGTGGGGTTCCACCTCTATCTGCGCGCCGATTTTCCCGGCGCTTACAATGATGGACGGAAGCTGTTCACAGCTGCTGTCAATAACGGTCTGAAACTGCTTTTTCATACCGATTGGGGAGCAACCGCCGCGGATATAGCCGGTCACTTTGTTGATTTCATCCACATGAATCATTTCAACCGATTTCTCCCCCACGCTTTTCGCGGCAGCCTTCAGATTCAGCTCCTTCGCAACCGGAACCACAAACACGTAAAAATTCCGGCTGGCGCCCCGCGTGACAAGGGTTTTGAAAACCTGCTCGACTTTCTGGCCCAGCTTGTGGGCTACGGAAACGCCGTCGATCTTTCCGTCCTCATGATCGTAAAAATAATATTTGTACGGTATTTTCGCCCGGTCCAAAATGCGCATTACATTCGTTTTATTATCCTTTGCCATTCTTATTTCACCTTTCGCATTCGCGGCGGTTACTGCTCAATCCTCCACTTGACCCCCTGCGGCGTATCTTCCAGCACAACATGGCGCGCCTTCAGCTCGTCGCGGATTTTATCCGCGGTCGCCCAGTCTTTATTTGCCCGCGCCTTGGCACGTTCGGCAATCAGCTTTTCAATTTCCGCGTCAAGCGTGGTCTCTTTCTTATTATAAAGCAGCCCCAATACGTCCGCTAGCTCGTTAAACAGGTCGAGCGCAAAGCGGCAAAGCTCTTTCGAAGGGGCGGTGGCGGCGTTCAGGTTGGAGTTGATGTCGCGCGCCAAATCAAACAGCGCGGAAACCGCGTCCGCCGTATTCAGGTCATCCTCCATTGCCTCGATAAAGTGGTCCTGATGCTCTTCCAGCTTGCGGCGTACGGCATGCTCGTCCGGCTTTTCGCCCGAAGGGGACTTTTCCATCAGGAACTCCAGATTGTCGCGGCAGTTGTAGAGCCGTTCCAAAGCGGCTTTGCATTGTTCGATGACTTCTGTGCTGTAATTGATGGGCGTACGGTAATGCGACGCGACCATCAGGTAACGAATCGGCTCGTAGCCATACTGCTCGGCAACATCGCGGACAGTAAAGAAATTGTTGAGGCTCTTGCTCATTTTACGGTTGTCCACATTAATGTATCCGTTATGCATCCAATAATTTGCGAAGGGAACGCCGTTGCAGCATTCGCTCTGCGCAACCTCGTTTTCATGATGCGGGAAGATCAGATCCTGCCCGCCGCAGTGGATATCAATCGTTTTACCAAGGTAGCGGCGCGCCATGGCGGAGCACTCGATGTGCCAGCCCGGGCGGCCTTCGCCCCAGGGGGAAAGCCAGCTCGGTTCGCCGGGCTTCGCACCCTTCCAGAGTGCGAAGTCCATGGCGTCCTCTTTAATTTCACCGGTCGCGATGCGCGCGCCGGCCTGTAAATCCTCCAAAGGCTGGTGCGAAAGCTTTCCGTAGCCTGCATCCTTTTTGGTACGGAAGTAAACGTCCCCGTTGTCCGTCGCATAGGCGTAGCCTTTTTCGACCAGATCGGAAACCATTTTAATAATTTCATCAATATTCTCGGTCGCGAGCGGGTGAATCGTTGCCGGGCGGACATTCAGCCCTTTCGCGTCGGTTTTGTATTCCTCGATATAGCGCTCGGATACCATCAGGTAATCGGTTCCTTCTTCCATTGCCCTGCGGATGATTTTGTCGTCAATATCGGTAAAATTCTGGACATAGGTCACTTTCATCCCGCGGTACTCGAAATAGCGGCGAAGCACGTCAAACACGCAAATCGGGCGCGCGTTTCCAATATGGATGTAATTGTACACCGTCGGGCCGCACGCATAAATTTTGACCTCTCCCGGCGTCAGCGGAACGAATTCTTCTTTCTGGCGTGTTAACGTGTTATAAATTTTCATCACGTTTTCCCTCTCTTTGTCTGATGATTTCATCAAGCTGTTTTTGCAAGCCTTGTAATTTTAATGCCATATGGCAAAGCTCCTGGGATACAGGGTCCGCTACGTGGATTTGATCCATATTATACGGGCGCACGCCGTTCAAACGGACCACTCTTGCCGGAACGCCAACCGCCGTCGCGTTGTCCGGAACCACGTCAAGAACCCCCGCGCCCGCCGCAACGCGGGCATTGTCGCCAACGCGGAACGGCCCCAGCACCTTCGCCCCCGCGCCGACCATCACGTTATTGCCAAGGGTCGGGTGGCGCTTTCCGTGGTCCTTTCCGGTGCCGCCCAGCGTAACCCCCTGGTAAAGCGTACAATTGTCGCCGATGATGGTAGTTTCCCCAATAACGACGCCCATACCATGGTCAATAAACAATCCTTTCCCAATGGTCGCCCCGGGATGGATTTCAATTCCTGTTTTATGCCTTGCCCGCTGTGATAAATAACGGGCAATAAACTTCATGTTATGTTTGTAAAACCAATGCGCTTTACGGTAAGCGCGTACCGCCTTGAACCCGGAATACAGAAAATAGACTTCCAGCCTCGATCTGGCCGCCGGGTCACGTTCCATAATGGAATCAAGCTCTTCTTTCAATCGCTTAAACATTGCATGCCTCCATATAAAAAACCGCCTCCGTCCCAAAAGGGACGGAGGCGGCGTTTTACCGCGGTTCCACTCCGTTTTCTCACTCGAAAAGCCTGTAACGGGGCCAGCCGTGCGGGGATACTGGTTTTCCCCCCGCCTGCTCACGGATGCATTTCGCCGCCTGCCTTGCAAAGGACGTTTTCAGCCTTGGCGTCCCCTCTCTGATGCACACAGTACGGTTACTTCTTCCGCTCATCGCATTTTTAATATCATACTGATAATATAGTAAGATTTCCGTAAAAGGTGACAATAGTATATACCAAAAAGCAAAGGAAGTAAACCCCCGCCGATTTTTACGCGCGGGAAACTTTTTATTTCGTCGTATTGATCACACCGATGTTCTGCACAATATAAATAATACCGGAAAGCAAGGCAAAAAAGGTCGCAATCAGAATCAGAACATAGCCCGCCGCCGCGAACACATCCGCACTGGACATGCCGCCGATTGTAAAGGAGGACAGCTTTCCAATGGAAATCAGTTCCTGCACGTACTGGAAAAGCAGTATGGCAATAATGGCGATAATCTGGCTGACGGTTTTCGTTTTGCCCCATTTATTGGCGGCAATCACTACGCCGCTGTCCACCGCAACCAGGCGGATCGACGTCACCATGAATTCGCGCGCGATGATCACCAGCACGCACCAGGTTGCCGCAAGGCGGAGGTCCACAAAGCAGACCAGCGCGGAAATCACAAGAATTTTATCCGCCAGGGGATCCAGGAATTTTCCGAAATTGGTAATCTGATTGTTTTTACGCGCAAGCTTGCCGTCGTAATGGTCTGTCAGCGCCGCAGCGCCGAACAAAACGGCCGCCCAAAGATAATGGTGCGGAATGCCTGGAATTAAAAGGACAGCAACAAAAAAAGGAACCAGTACAATGCGCATCACCGTTAATTTATTCGGAAGATTCATACACGCGCCTCCTACTCAGCAATCATTCCATAAAGTTCACAGTCAACACATTCCAGTATTTTTACATCCGCAAAACTTCCGGGCTCGAAATTTGCATTCTCGGCGGTAAAATAGATGCGACCGTCAATATCCGGCGAATCCGCCCAGGAGCGGCCCACCCAGAAGCCGGACGCTTCGTCGAAACCTTCCACCAGAACCCGGAAGGTTTTTCCGGCCTGCTGTTCGCCCCACTCCTGCATGATACGCATCTGGTCTTCCATAATCCGCTCCATCCGGCTCTGTTTGACATCCTCGTCAATCTGATCGGGCATTTCCGCCGCCGCGGTTCCCTCTTCCTGCGAATACGGAAAGCACCCGAGGCGTTCAAAGCGGATTTCGTTCACAAATTCCGCAAGCTCCGTAAAATCCTCGTCGGTTTCACCGGGGAAACCGGTAATGAGCGTGGTGCGAAGAATCAGATTCGGAATCTTTTCCCGCATTTTCTGAATCAGCGCTGTCAATTCTTCGCGGTTCCCCGTGCGGCGCATCAATTTCAGGAGCCGGCCGCTGCAATGCTGAAGCGGCAAGTCCATATACTTTACAACCTTTTCTTCACCGGCGATCGTTTCCAGCAATTAGTCGGTAATATAATCGGGATAACAATATAAAACGCGAATCCAGGCAACGCCGTCAATTTCACACAATTTCCTCAGAAGCTGCGGAAGCATCAGCTTTCCGTAAAGGTCCCAGCCGTACTTCGTTGTGTCCTGCGCAATTAAAATGAGTTCCTTTGCACCGTTTTCCACCAGCGTTTTCGCTTCTTCAACAATATCCTCCATCGTGCGCGAACGGTAACGCCCGCGGATAAACGGAATCGCACAGTAGGCGCAGCGATTGTCACAGCCTTCCGCAATTTTCAGGTACGCAAAGTAGCCGGGGGTGGAAAGGCGGCGTTCGCCGCTGAGCGGGAGAAGCGTTTTCTCCGGAAAGCTTTCCAGCTTTACACCTTCAAGCGCTTTTCCGACCACGGCGGCAATGTCGCTGTCCGCGCCGATTCCCGCTACGGCGTCCACTTCCGGCAGTTCTTTCAGGATTTCCTCCCTGTACCGTTCCGCCAGGCAGCCGGTAACAATAATCGCTTTGATCCTGCCCGCCGCTTTTAAGCCGGCGAGCTTCAAAATCTCGTCAATGGATTCTTTTTTCGCGGCGTCAATAAAGCCGCAGGTATTGACGATGACGGCGTCCGCCTGCGCGGCGTCGTCCTCTATTTCATAGCCCGCTTTTTGCAGCGCGGCCATCATGATTTCAGCATCCACCTGATTTTTCGCGCATCCAAGGCTTACCAGGCCCACACTATATGCCATTCATTCGCCCTCGTTTTCCATTTCATTTATCGCTGTGCGGATATCGTCCCAAAAATAACCCAGCCTTTGCAGCGCGGCAATGCTCCTGCGCCGCCCCTTTTCATCCTGGGGCATACCGCCGTATTTTTTCCGAAGGATCTCTTTGATTTTTTCAACCGGGTCCGGTGCGGCTTCCTCAATAATCTGTTCCGCAAGCTCCCGGTCTATTCCCTTCTGCTGCAGTTCCCTGCGCGTGCGGGAAGCGGAATATCCTTTGCGGCAAAGCAGATCCGCCGCAAGGCGCTTTGCGTAATCCTCGTCGTTTACAAGGCCGATGTCCGCCATATGCTGCGCCGCGGCTTCCGCCGCTTCACGGGAAGCAACGCGGCTGATTCTATCCGCAAGCTCCTTCTGCGAATAGCTCCGGCGCTCCAGAAGATACAGCGCCTTTTCGCTGGCGCGCCGGCTGTCGCTCGCCTGAATCAACTCATGGAGCTGCTCGTCGCTGATTTCCACCCCCGCCCGAAAGCCGGATTTTAAGAGCGTTTCGGTGTCGATATTCACCGCGAATTCCCCGTCGATGAACAGCGCCGAAAGGCTTTTCCTGCGCGGTTCGACCGCCGTAATCAGCATCAGTCGTCATCTGCGGAAATGTCGATATTGGCCGTCTTTCCGCGGGAGGCGTTATTCGCCGGTGCGGGCGTTTGCACTTCGACCGGTTTCGCTGCGGAACCGGAAGCAGGCGTGGCTTTGGTGAACAGCTTGCCGACATTCTCCTTGACCTGCGCTTCTATTTCGCCGGCGATATCTTCATTTTCCGTCAAAAAGTTCTTTGCGTTGTCGCGTCCCTGCCCAAGGCGCGTTTCCTTGTACGAGAACCACGAACCGCTTTTTTGGATAATGTCCAGTTTAACGGCAAGATCAAGCAGCTCCCCTACGCGGGAGATTCCCTTGCCGTACATCACGTCAAATTCCGCCTCGCGGAACGGCGGGGCGATTTTATTTTTTACCACCTTCGCACGGGTACGCGAGCCGATCAGCTCGGTACCGTTTTTCAGCGATTCCATTTTCCGGATATCAATGCGCACGGAAGCGTAGAATTTCAGCGCGCGGCCGCCGGGAGTAACCTCTGGGCTGCCGTAGATGACCCCGACCTTTTCGCGGAGCGGGTTGATAAAGAGGGCGCCGCAGTTCGATTTCGAAATTGCGCCCGCCAGCTTGCGCAGCGCCTGGCTCATCAAACGGGCCTGAAGGCCGACGTGGGCCTCGCCCATTTCGCCCTCGATTTCCGCGCGCGGCACCAATGCGGCAACGGAGTCAACAACAATCACGTCGATTGCGCCGGAGCGCACAAGCGCTTCCGTAATTTCCAGCGCCTGCTCGCCGGTATCCGGCTGGGAAACCAGAAGCGAATCCACGTCCACGCCCAGCGCGCGGGCGTAAACCGGGTCGAGCGCATGTTCAACGTCAATAAACGCAGCGTTCCCGCCGTTTTTCTGCCCCTGTGCGATGCAATGCAGAGCAAGCGTGGTTTTACCGGAGCTTTCCGGCCCGTAAATCTCCACGATTCTTCCGCGGGGAAGCCCCCCGATTCCCAGCGCCAAATCAAGCGACAGTGAACCGGTCGGAATCGCTTCCACATGCATTGCCTCATTCTGGCCCAAGCGCATCACCGCGCCTTTGCCGAACTGCTTTTCAATCTGTGCAAGCGCCGTTTCCAACGCTTTGGTCTTATCTGTCGCCATACTTTCCTCCAATTTATGACAGGCCTTCCGCCATAAAGCTTCCGGCCCCAAATTTGCAGTTTCTGCCTTTAAAATTATACCGTATCTTTCTAGGAAAAGCAACATACAAAGGACGGATTTCGAACATATGTTTAATATTTATCCCATACGCCGGCCACCACGCGGGCGATGCCGTTAAAATCCTTTTCGACCCGTATCCGGCCCAATCCGGCGGCCTGAAAAAGGGCCGCCACCTCCGCCGCCTGCCCGTCGCCGACTTCAACCGCCGCAATGCCGCCGGGCTTTAATTTCGGAAGCCAAAGCTTTGCAATTGCGCGGTAAAACAGAAGACCGTCCGCGCCGCCGTCCAGCGCCGTACGCGGCTCGTGCTTCACTTCTTCCTGCAAGGTTTCCATTTCATCAGTTGTAACGTAGGGCGGGTTGGAAACGATACCATCCCATTCCGGGAATTCCTCCGCTCCCGGACGCAGAACATCCATACGGAGCGGCGTTACATTGCGAAGCCCCGTATTCCGGATATTTTTTTGCAAATAGGAAAATGCGCCGTCGTAAAGTTCCACGGCGCATATCCGCGCTTTTGGATAAAAAGAAGCCAGGCCGAGCGCAACCGCGCCCGTGCCGGAGCAGAGATCCAATATCGCCGGATTGTTCTTTCCTTTTAAAAGCTCCGCCGCGGTACGCACCAGAAGCTCCGTTTCCTCGCGCGGGATTAAAACGCCCTCTCCGACCAGCAATTCCAGCTCCATAAACGGCCATTTGCCAAGGATATACTGGAGCGGCCTGCCCTGCGCGCGTTCTTCCACCAGGGCGGCATATTCCTCGGCCTTTGCGGCCTGCGCCGGCTCCCTTTCGTGGACGGCGAGCTGTTGCCGGTTATAACCGAATACTTTCTGGAACAGGCACGCCGCGTCAAACGCGGGGCTTTCGTTCCCCGCGGCGGCCAGCCTGCTTTTCCCTTTACGGTAGGTTTCTCCCAAAGTCAACGTCCGCACCGCTTTCAACCGACTTGTATTTTATCCTCGCCGTTTTCAGGAATAACCTGCTGCATGGCGGCGATGGCAACCTCGATCATACTGTCGTCGGGCTCCTGCGTGGTGATGTGCTGCATCCAAAGCCCCGGTGCGGAAATGATGCGGGTCGCGGTGTTTTCGCACCGGCCGCAGAGGCGGATGAATTCATAACCGATCCCCATAATCAGCGGGATGCACAGGATTTTTACAATCGTCCGGACAAAGGGGTTGCCGAACGGGATAAAGAAACCCACGATGATGCCCAGCAGCAGCATAATAACCAGGAAGCTTGTTCCGCAGCGCGGATGGAACCGGCTGTGGCGGCGCACGTTTTCCACCGTAAGCTCCTCATTGTTTTCATAGCAGAAAATCGTTTTATGTTCCGCCCCGTGGTACTGGAAAAGCCGTTTAATTTCCGGCAGACGGGAGCAAAAATAAATGTAAATGATAAAAATCGCAATGCGCATAATACCTTCCACAACAGACCGCCAAGGCGCAAAGCCGGGGCCGGCAACGTAGTCGCGGATCAGGTTAAAGAGGAAGGTCGGAAGCATAAAGAACAGGACAACTGCCAGCAAGAGCCCCAGAACCGTGCTTGCAACCATGATTGCGTTCATCATTTTATCGCCGAAGGTTTTCTCCACCCATTTGTCAAATTTAGACGGCTCCTCATCCTCTTCCAATCCCGCCTTCTCAACGGAGACGGAAAGCGCCTTGTAGCCCATCGTAAGCGAATCGATCATCGCCGCCACGCCGCGGAGCAGCGGCAGGCGGAAAACCGGATACTTATCCTTTATAAATCCGGTGCTCATTTCCTCAAGGGAGATACTGCCGTCGCTTAACCGCACGGCGATTTCGGTTTTCTTGGGACCGCGCATCAGAATCCCTTCGATCAGCGCCTGCCCACCGATGGACGTGATGCATTTTGTTTTTTCTCTAGCCATTCTGTTCGGAGTTCCTTTCTTCGTTCTCTGCTTCCGTTTCCGGGGCGTCTTCCATCTGTTTTAAAGTAGGAATAAAAATTGTTACAGCCGTACCGACGTTTTCGTGGCTCTCGATTTCCAAGCTGCCGGAATGAAGCTTCATGATTTCATCGGCAAGCGCAAGCCCGATTCCCGAACCGCGCACCGTTTGATTGGCCTTGTAGAATTTCCGCTTGACCTTCGACAGGTGCTCTGCCGGGATTCCGCAGCCGTTGTCGCTGATTACCACGCGGATAAACCCGCCCGTTTCCGAGGCGGTAATGCTGATGGTTCCGCCCTCGTCGGTATATTTCAGGGCATTGTCAATAATATTCACAAACACCTGCCGCAGCCGGTTGATGTCGCCCAGAACCGGCGAGAGCATGGCGGGTTCTTCGTAAAGCAGGAACTTATGCTCCATCTTGGCGCGCTCGCTGAACATATACACAGCTTCGCCCAGCTCGGCAAGAATGTCGATCTTGTCCATCGTCAGCGTTATGCGGCCGCTCTGCATGCGGGAAAAGTCGAGCAGCTCCTCCACGATGCCGGAAAGGCGCTCGGATTCGCGGATAATAATTCCCATGCCGCGTTCAAAGGTTTCCTTGTCGTTTTCACTCACCTGCATGGTTTCCGCCCAGCCCTTGATTGCGGTAAGCGGCGTGCGCAGCTCATGCGAAACAGAAGAAATAAAGTCGTTTTTCATTTTTTCGGCGGCTCCCAGTTCGTCCGCCATGTCGTTGATGGTGTCGCAAAGCTGCCCGATTTCGTCGTCGTTCACCTTTTGGATGCGCGCCTTAAAATCCCCCTGCGCAATACGCTTGGCGGTAGCGCCGATCTCCTTGATCGGGGTGATAATAGAGTTCATAAAATAAAAATTCGAGATAATGACAAAAAGGATGATCAGAAGCCCCGCCAAAATCAGCGTGCCGCTGATGAGGAATACCTGCTTGTCGGCTTCCTGAAGGGAAGACACGTAACGGATTGCGCCCACGAAATTCCCGCGGTTATTGCGCATAACGCGCGTAACGGCGATCACCTTTTCCCCGCTGGTCAACTGGCCCGTCCAGGTACCGTATCCGCTGGTGCTGGTAAGCGCGTGATGGTAATCCGGCATGGGCTGGTTTTCATCCGGTGCGAAGCCGATGGAGGTGATGATGATTTTCCCGTTGGAATTGAATACCATCAGTTCCATGCTTTCTTTGTTCGGAAAGTTTTCCACATAATTGCGGGCGGCTGTGCTGAATTCACTGGGCGATTTCCGCCCGTAATCGGCAAATACGTTCGTCAGCTCGTCGGAACGGCTGCTCAGCGCCGTCTGTATTCCATTGTAAACATAATCGCGTATTACATAGGAAAGGGTCAAAATCAGCGTAACCAAAATAAACAGGATTACGCCGAAGCTGTTCAAAAGCCAGCGCCGAGTAATGCCGGTTACTTTCATTCCTCTTTCCCCTTCCTTTAATTTGAAAATTCTTCGGTTCAGGCTTCCCACTTATAGCCAAGTCCCCAAATCGTAACAATATGCTTCGGGTTCGACGGCTCATCCTCCACCTTCATGCGGAGCCGGCGAATGTTAACGTCCACGATTTTCTCCTCACCGAAATAGGATTCGCCCCAAACATGCTTTAAAATATCGCTGCGGTCCAGCGCGGTGCCCGGATTGGAAAAGAAATACTCCATGATCTGGAATTCCACCTGCGTCAGTTCTATCGGCACGCCCTTTTTCAAGAGCGTCCTGCTCCGAAGGTTCAGGGCAAATTCGCCGGAACGGATTTCCTCTTTGAAATTATTTTCATTGCGCATCTGTTCCAGCGCGACGCGGCGGTACACCGCGTCCACACGGGCAACCAGCTCGCTTGGGCTGAACGGCTTTGTAACGTAGTCGTCGGCGCCCATCATCAGCCCGCTGACCTTATCCATTTCCTGGGTGCGCGCGGTAAGAAGGATAATGCCGATCGAACCGCTTTTCTGCCGGAATTCCTTGCACACGGCAAGGCCGTCGTACTTGCCCGGCATCATAATATCCAGTACGGCAACGTCAATATTGCCGCCCTCGCGCTCGTACAGTTCCAACGCTTCTTCCCCGTTGGCCGCTTCCAGCGTGTTGTAACCCGCGCGTTTCAAATTAATAACCACAAATTCTCGAATTGCCTGTTCGTCTTCGGCAACAAGGATGTTTTTCATACCTGTTCCTCCGTTTATCCAATAATTATTCCTGATTCATCAGTTTAAAGCTGTTCTTCACATCGCTGCTGCTTAAAGACAGCGGATTATGCCGCGAAGGAGAACATGCCGCAAAAATCATATTATTCGATTCCATAAGCTCATAAAAGCCCGGGGCCGCTTCGCCGCCGTCCCATTCCTTTTCAGAAAACACCTGTATCTTCAGAAGCGGATCGCCCAACAGGCCCCCCGCCTGCTTTTTGTCCGCCTTCCACTCGTAGAAGGTGACCGTGCGCGTTACCGTATCCGCCTTGGTTGTAATCCGGCCGCGCCACATATCCGGGATTAAAAACCAGTATCCGTCGGAATAATCGAGCACCATGCTCATGGCACGCACCATCTCGCCGGTTTGGGTATCGTAACGGTTCCAATCCGTAATATAGGCGGCCTCGTCCTTTGTCTGCGCGTCGTAACCCGGCATCAGGCTGACAATCGGCACCTCAATGATTTTATCATTGTTAATATCCTTTGACACCACGAAAGTATCCCGCTTGGTGTAGTTTGCTATGTTGGACTTTGGATCAAAGAAGGGCGATTTTAAACTCCTGGTCGTTTTATCCCAGTAAAGCATTTCCGTCACAAGGGTATTCGCGCTTTCCATCCCGTCCAGCACAATGCCGTTCTGCTTTTCGTTAATCAGCCCGGTCTGGACGGACGCATATTTGGTAACCGCGCTGTCCATCTGGCAGGAACCCATGATTTCCACGTTCCCGTCCTTGATTCGGAACAATCGGGCAAGCGCGGGCTGGTCGCCCACGCTGACGCTCGCGGTAAAGATTTCATCCCTGCCGTCGCCGTCAAAATCCATAACCGCCATCTCGGTATATGTCTGGTCAACCTTCAGTTCGTTCATTTTCCCGTTTTTATAATAATAGACACAGATGGTGCTCGTATTATTCAGGCTGTTCCCCCAGCCGACGATCACATCGTCCTTTCCGTCGCCGGTCACATCCCCGAAGCAGACTTTATCCACCTGCGCCGCCGGGTTGTTAAAAAAGCCCATGTCGACCCATTTGCCGCCGTCCTTCTTCATAAACATGAGATCGGTTCCGGTTGTCTCGTCGCCTTTTTGAAAAATGGCCATAGCCTCGTCATTTTTATCTCCGCAGACGTCATGAGTAATGATTGCCGAACGGTAATCCCCGGTGCGCGGGTATTTCAGCGTCATTTTCCCGTCAGTTTTGCTTTCCAGCAAAGTGTGAATATCCGCTTTTTCGCCGGTCGGCTTCGGCGGACGCATCAGCGTCTGCGCGTCCAGGCCAACAAACGAGCAGCCCGACAGCGTCAGGGCCAGCACAAGCGCCATTGCTACAGCTTTCAGCTTCATTTCACCACGCCTTTTCCTTTTCTCGTCGATTATTCATTATAACATTTTCTCACCGAAATGAACAGTATCAATTATGTAATCGTGACCCGTCAAGAATACAAGCACCGCGTGCGGAACCATATTTGTAATACCCTTTCAAAACGAAAACACTCCCTTCGGCACCGGCAGCTTTTTGCAAGCGAAAGCCGCCGCACGGTTTTCACCATGCGGCGGCTAAGATGTATTTATGGATTCATCAGGAGGAAATCGTCATGCGGAAATCCAGATTGTACGGTGGATGGCAATTCGCCCTCACCTCGTCCAGAAGTACGTGCCAGTCCGGCACGCCCCTCTCCTGCGCAAGGCGTACCGCCTGCACGTTGAACCATGTGTCCAGCAGCATGGTTTCCCCTTCGCGCATGACGGCGAAATCGCTTGCAAACTGCTCTTCCAGGAAGTCCCATTTCTGCAGTTCAAACGCGGCCTGCACGGTGTTCAGACGAACACGCTCCACGTTTTTCAGCGCTTGGGGAAGATCCCTGTAACAATTCCACGCACGCTCAAAACGGCCGGCCCTTGTAAAAATATCGATTGCATCCTGGGCAAAAACGGCGGACTGCTCCGCGCCGCCCAGCGAAAGCGCCTGTTCCATGTACTCGCAGGCGGTCTCCCAATCTTCCTCCTGCGCCGCGGCGCTGGCAAGGTTGCGGCAGCAAATCGCGGTGGGCCGCAGTTTCAGGGACTGTTCCATTGCCGCTACGCCCTCCTGCCATTTCCCCTCCTCGTAGAGCATCAGGCCAAGGTGCAGCAACACGGCTGCGTTCCGGTTTTCCTCCTTTTCAAGGGAGCGAGCCAAAAGCGCCGCCCAGCGGGAATCGGTCATCCACGAAACGGGCAGGGTGCCCGGCTCAAGATCGGGCAGTTTTCCCGTCCGCAGCAGGGCAAGCCACGGCGCTTGCTGAGTCCCCATGGTCTCCCGGGGGAAAACCAGCCCTTTCGGGACAATTTCCGGATCGCGCTCCGCTTCCAAAGCGCCCCAGCCGCTGCCGAAATGCAGGATTTCATCCGGCGCGGCGTCCTCCAGGCTTTCGAAACGGCGATCCGCCCGTTTCAGCTCTTCCGCGCCCAAGCGGCCTTCCACAAGATCATAAACATAAGCTTTGGATTTCTCCCAGCTTGCAAAAGCGCGGCTTGTGTCCACGTTCATGCCGCCGAATGCCTGTGTAAAGCGCACACAGCCGTTCGGAGCAATATCGCGCCCATGCACCTGCGTCGGCGAAAGCCCCGCCTGGATTTCAAAGTAATCGCCCTGCCCATCCAACGACAGGAAATCCTTCCAGTGCCTGCCGCCGCGCTGAACCCCCCAGCAGAACATTTTGCGGTAGCGCAGCGTCGGCGTGGAGCGCTCCCAAAAGGCGGTTCCGTCATTGTATGCGGCAACCTCCCACGCATCGGAGAAAAGCGGCCGGTTCTGGAAAAAGTATTCATTGGAATACGGAAGATTGCGGGGATAACTGCCATCCTTGCCGTTCAGGGTTTTTAAAAACGGCATGGTGTCGTGCGCAAAGCCGCGAACGCTTTGGGAAGTCATTGTTTCCGGCTGAATGCAGATCACCCCGTCGCTCCCCGAGAACACGCGTACGTTGTGCTCCTCGCGCACAGCGATATTCGTCCACCAGTATAGCGGCACGCTTTCCGGTTTTGTGTTTACAATTTTCACGTGCGCAAAAAGGCAGGCGGAATCTTCCGGCAGATGAAAGTCCACCTGAAGGAAAAAGCATTTCTGGCGCTCATATTCGTACATCCGCAAAAACGGTGTCCCGTCGGAATCCGTACAACGCGCAAAAAACATCGGCTCGCAGGTAAGGCAGGTATGCCCGAACTGCCCCAGGTTCCACTCGATGCCACCCGAAAACCACGCGTTGCGGATGGCAAGGTTCGCAATGCGCAGCACCGGGTTGGTAAACAGAAGCTCCCGCCCGGCCTTCTTATCGAAAAGCGACCAGAGCCGCCCGCCGTAATCGGCAAGGAATTCCGCGCGGAGAAAATCATTTTCCATAACGATGGCTGCAAGCTCCCGCTCCTGCAAATCCCTGTGGTAACTCTCCTGCACTAAATACGGCAGTTCCCGGAAACCGGTCTGGTAGCCGAACCCCTCGCGTTCGTTTTCCAAAAGCCCGGCGTCGATGAGGGTTTTGTTTTGTTCGCGGTCGCGAAAGCGCGGCAGAGGATTTCCGTTTTCCAGTACGGCGCCCTGTATTTTCAATGCGGTGCGGTATATTTTCAATTGAAACGTCTCCCCATTTGTTATTCGGTCATCATCCCTTGATCGCGCCACCCGTTACACCGGCGATAATCTTCTCGGATAGGAAAATATAAAGGATGAATGTAGGCAGGAACACGATTACGACGGCGGCGAACATTCCGCCCCAGTCGCCCGTGTAGCGCATGGACTGGATCATGGAATACAATCCGACCGCCACCGGCCGGGTCTTCGCGGTATTGGCAAAAATCAGGGAGATGAAATATTCATTCCAAATCGTAATAAAATTAAAAATGCTGACCGTAATGATTCCGGGCTGTGCCAGCGGAAGCATAATCGTCCAGAACGTTTTCATCGGAGAACAGCCGTCGATGGCGGCCGCCTCTTCGAACGTAACCGAAAGGTTCCGGAAGAAGGTATTCAAAAAGAAAATCGTAAAGGGCAGGTTTACCGCAATATAAAGGAAAATAACAAGCCCCTTGGACTGATTCATATGAAGCTGGCTGAAAAGCGAGAACAGCGGCATGATAATCATGATCGCCGGAATGCCCAGCGCCGTTGCGAACAGGTTCTGAATCAGGCCGTTCCCGCGGAATTTAAAGCGGCTGAGCACATAGGCGGCGGGTGCGCCGAGAATGATGACCGCTGTGCAGGAAATGGCTGTATAGAGAAGGGAATTCATAAAATAACTGGAAACCTTCTGCGTTTTCCATGCCTTCACATAGTTTTCCGGATGCAGTCCGGTTGCAAATTTGAAAATATTCCCGTCGAAAATCTCTCTCGTGGTAGAGAAGGAAGCCAAAATAATCCATCCGATCAGAACGAATGTAAAAATCACCCAAATTCCGACAATAATATAACCCGGGGCCAGGGCCATTTCCTTTTTCCAGTTGATTTTTTCTTTTATCTTTTTCTCCTTCATTGCTCCGTCCCCCCTTAAAGCTCTACATCGTCGTTCTTGACAATGAACTGTGAAAGCATGAAAACGACCACAACGACAATGGTGATAATCACGCCGATGGCCGCACCCGCGCCGGAATCGCGCACCGTAACCGCAGAGTTGCTCGCGCCGAATACCAATTCATACATATAGGACATCGGCGTAACCGTACTTGCGCTCAGGTTGACCGGCGAAAACAACTGGCTCCATACAAAGAAAGCCATGGTGCTGACCGTCCACAAAACGATATTCGTGCGGCAGACCCCTTTCAGAAGGGGAAGCGTAATCTTCGAAAAGCGCTGAAACACATTTGCGCCCTCAATGGTTGCCGCTTCGTAATAATCCACCGGAATCCGCTCAATGCCGCTCATCCAGATCAGCATGTGATAGCCCACCATGCCGAAACAGTAAGCAACCAGCATGCTCCAGAACACCATTTCCGGCGACGTCCATTGCGTAGCCGCCAGCTCGTTTAAACCGATGGATTTTAAAACGGAACTGAGCAGGCCGAAATCCGGATTATATACATAGTTAATCCACATGGTCCCCATGGCGACCGCCGAAATGACATTCGGCAGATAGATTACGGAACGCAAAAAGCTTTTCCCGTGAACGCCGCTCGTCAGGATCACGCCGAACAGCAGGGACACCACCATTACGCCGATACCGCCGACCAGCCAGATCAGGGCGATATTTTTCAGGGAGCTTACAAATAAAGGGGTGTTGAAAAGCGTCTTGAAATTGCCAAGGCCGTTAAACTTCCACAGGGAAACGGAATCCGTCACACCCTCCACCTTAAAAAAGCTCATGACGACGGTTCTGACCGTAGGGTACAGGAACACCATAAGGTACAACAATACCGAGGGAGCGAGGAAAAGGATGATCATGGACTTGTTTTTTGTTTTCATAAGAACCTCCCGCGATTACCATAAACAAAGGGCAGCAGTGCGTAAACACAATGCCGCCCTTTCCCATGCTGAAATAATTATTTCTTCATTGCATCCGCGAAGCCCTTTGCGTCAAGCTTACCGCTGACAAGGAGGGCAAAGTTTGTCTTTATTTTTGCGTTAATGTCTGCTACGTCTTCCATGCCAACCGCCCATGGATAACGGATTGTTGTTGCGTCAAGTACTGCTTTTGCTTCCGTAAGCTGCTTCGGCAAGTGGGCGTCGTTCGCCATCGGCACACCGATGGAGTTTTCCGCAAGCTTGTTGTCCCATTCGCCTGTAGTCATAAATACGATAAACTGGAAAGCCTCTTCCGCGTGCTTTGTATTCTTATTGATGCCGAAGCATTGCGCGCCGTATTGGTTGGCGTTGGTTCCGTCGCCGTCCTTACCGACAGCCGGATACGCAAAGCTGCCCCAGTTGAAGTCCGCCGGCGCGGAATTCTTGATTTCGTTCGGAAGCCATGTTCCGTTTAAGTACATCGCAACATTCCCGCTTGCAACTTCCTGTTGGCCGGCCGGATAAATGTTCCCCGCCGCATTCTTGGAAATATAGCCCTTTTCGTACATCTCCTGCCATTGCTGGCCAAAGGTAAGGACTGCGGGGTCGTCGATCTTCTTATTTTCGACCATGGCAAGCGTCTTGTCCTTGCCAATCAGGCGGGCCATGTGGTAGCCGAACAGGGACGCCATGTAAGCGTCATCCACCGTAATCGGGGTTTTGCCGGCGGCCTTGATCTTCGCACAATCGGCAAGCCACTCGTCCCATGTCTTCGGGGGTTCGGTAATACCGGCAGCCTTGAAGATGTCTTTATTGTACATGACCATAAAGCTGGAAGGCTGATACGGAATGGTGGAAAGCTTCCCGTCCGGTCCCAGGGAACGGGCCAGTTCAACCAGTTTCTTGTTGATTACGTCGGTCAACGGTTTGCCGTCTGTCGTGTCGTAAGACTTCTTTGCCAGGTCTTCCACATCCAGCAGGTATTTGCCCCATGTTTTATTGACGCGCTCGATATCTTCATCGAAAATATCGATTTCCTGTCCGCCGTCCAGCGCGGGCTGGAGCGTTTTGCGGATATCGCGGCCCTGCCAGTTCACATCAACGGTTATCCCTGTTTTTTCCTTGAAAGCTTCAACCGCTTCGGCAATGGTCTGCCCCTGCGGCTCGGTTTCGTTCCACATCGAGTAATACGTTAGTGTAACGTCGCTCTTTCCTTCGCCTTTGGATTCCCCGCCGGCAGCGGCTCCATTGGATTCCGTCGCGCCGCCGCTGCAACCTCCAAGAACCATAGCACAGGTTAATAAAACTGCCATAAGAGAACTTAACTTCCTTTTCATTTTCGAACCTCCTAATTCTAAAATTTCAGATTTCAAGCAATTACATATTGACTAATAAAATGGACGCTCCACCTTGTTTTTTATCCAATTCGCCGTCCAATGCCTTTATTTTAAGGGCTTTAACACAATATTGATTTAGAATTTTCAGCATAAAATTTGCACAATCAATGAAACTTGCACAATCGGATCGTTTTTTAATTGCAAATAAGAAAAAATCAAGCAAACGCCCTGTTCTTCCCCTGCGAAACAGCCGGGACGCAAGGCAAGAAGGCAAGCCTGTTCATCGAATTTATGCCTTGCTATCGCCGCGCTGTCATTTTATTGCCGGCCAATCGCCACGGATTGTATAAATTTCATACGCAAAATGGCAAATATGTTCGAAAATTCTCTATTTTTAATATGATTTCCCGAAAAGATAAGGTATAATAGTAATATGAAATTTATAGTAGGAGTGTAAAAAAACAGGGTATATTGCCCTGACTGGCGCAGATAAGGAGCGAGAAATGACACAATTCATTGGTACCAAGCTGAAACAGGAAATCGTCATCGATGAGTTGATGACCGTTCATTATTTTGAATACACCAGTAATTTTTATTTTCCGGGAGAAGCCCACGACTTCTGGGAATTCCTGTATGTGGACAAGGGGCTGGTGGACGTGACCGCCGGCGAAACCAACTATGTCCTGAAAAAAGGGGACATCATCATTGATTTTTCCCTTTTTGACGCGGTGAAAGCCGGTTTTAAAAAAGCGGTCTTTATTATAAAGAAATCCATCGAAG
>JAAYWU010000107.1 GCA_012516295.1 Clostridiales bacterium
AACCTGAGAAGGGTTTGCACAAGCGAAATTCCGAAATTTATCAAGCGCTGCTATGAGGAATCCTATGCCAATTCCGAAATGGATTTCGCCTGCCATGTGTCTTCGCGCTGCACAGCTCAGTCCGAGATTATTTTTCAAAAAATCTGTGATACCATAAACTGTGACACTTTTGATTCGGAAAAGCTGCGGCAGCTTTTGAATGCTGTTTACGCGGCAAATATCCGTCATCAAATCGCCACTTATGTGGGGAACCGGTCCATTATCAACTTGGTCGAGCGGTTTGTACGAAGTCAGGCGGACGAGCCTTTTTATAATTACATACACCGGTCGGAAGTTATCTCCATCTCGGAGGATTCCACCCTCCTTAAGCGAACGATTAAAGGCCAGCAGCAGATTGTCTTTCAGACCCCGAAGCCACGGGAAATTATCATGTGTCAGCCGCTGAACCATTTCATGGATATACCCGATCAGGAAACCATTAAGAAAATACTGCCGAATATAAGCTGTACGGTGAACCACATTCCTTTAATTAAATATATCAATATCCATGAAAACTCGAATTACAGCGACTTGACGAGTTTTTTTACTGTACGGCAGGTACACGACAATATCAGCGGCACCGTTATGACGGAGCTTGCTTTTCGGTTTAAACTGTATCCGGGCGTGGCGGGGGAAACCATTAATATAGCTTACGAATGCAATCTTATCACTCCGTTTATCAATAATATTTCCTGCAACTACAGTTTTTCTCTTCACTATCCCTGCAAATTCCTTGAGCACGAATTTGCCCTTGACGCCAAGACAAAAAACAAGTGGGGCGTTCAGGTGAGGATGTTTACGCCCATGACCACCAGCGCCTGTACAGTAGAGCGTCCGGATGAATCCGTGGTACAGATCGGCGGCACTACGGATTTGAAAAGAATCACTTTTTACGACTGGGCCATGCCGGGCACCGGCTATTTCCGGAACATTTACGAACTGAAGTATGCGGAGCAAGAACATAATTAAACATTAAACCACTTTATTCATTCACATCTATTGCAAGTTTTACATAATATCCTATATAATAGTAGGAAAATAATTTGTATTTGAGGAAGGAGGCCCCGACATGCCTGTGCAAGATTCGAATCTTGCGCCTGTTTTTTATATGGTCTGCTACAGGCCTTTTGATGGCAATGCGCAAAACAATGCGATTTTAACCGGGGTAAGACGCGATTATCTGACGACCCGCAAAAGCTCCTCCGGAAAATATAAAAAATGTTTAGCAGGAACCAATATTTCGATCAGTTATAAAATTGCGAAGGGAAAGTTCCTCTGGAGGAAAAACAGCGGCAAAATCCTTTTGCAGGAGTCTTACCCGGAGGTTTATGGTTACTGTATATGGACAAGGAGTCTGGCCGGGGAAACCATAAGCAAAGCCCGCTATGCGAAAGATCATAGCTGGCTTCAGACCGCATACTACCAAGGCGATACGAAACGTCCCGTCGCTTTTTTAAAACCCGTGCAGGATAGCGAGGAATTGCTCCTTCTGGAGCTGAATGCCAAGACGGGGAAATACGAGGCCGTAAGGCTGTTCCCTTTTGAGAACAACGAAGGGACGGCACAGCAAAGCCTTATCAATACCCTTGCGGGCGAGCCGCAGGTTTACGCCGAAACGGACAGAGGCAGTTTTTGCTACTGCACCAAGGAAGAACTCAAGAGCCGGATGTCGGTCATGAACGACTTGAATACGGGAAAAGAGAGCCTGATCCCCCAATGGCCGTATGTGGAAGAAGAATCGATAACATTCTCCTATATTGTGAATGACGGTTCAGCAAAACCCGCGCAGCCGGAATCGGTTCCGGAACCGCAGGCGGAAAATCCTTCGGAGCAAACCGCGCAGGAAGCGGACTATGCGGCCGATCATGAAATTTTCAGTACCGATGAACCGGCGAAGCCCGCGCGTTATACGGTGGCGGCTAAAGGGCTGAATGGTGAAACACAGATTAGTGATTATCTTCCTCTGCACCTGGAAAAGGCGACAAAACGCATTGTTATCAGCGCGGAAGAAAGCTACCTTTACTTTGGAAAGGTGATTAACGGCCTGCGCCAGGGGCGCGGCCGGACGCAGATGCAGAATGGCTATACCGCTTACGAGGGCGACTATGTGGATGATAAGCGGGATGGTTTCGGCGCGTATTATTATAAATCGGGAAAAATCTGTTATGTAGGCGACTGGAAGGCGAATAGACGCGATGGCCTTGGGATTTCTTACAGTTCCCGGGACGGCACCATATTCTTTGGAAGATGGAAGGACAATATCCCCACAGGGAACGGCGCCGCGTTCGATGCGGAGGGAAATTTAATCTATACAGGCGAATGGAAAAACGGGATGCGCCATGGACACGGTACTGAATATAAAAATGGGGAAATTGTGTTTACAGGGGAATTTCGGGAGGATAAATATTATTCAGGATACAAACGGATTCAGAAATAGGTGAACGGACAGAGGGTGGAAATATGCAGAGCATGGAATTACATAATGTA
This sequence comes from Clostridiales bacterium, assembly GCA_012516295.1. GTDB lineage: Bacteria > Bacillota > Clostridia > Oscillospirales > Acutalibacteraceae > Caproiciproducens. The sequence goes on from JAAYWU010000107.1 coordinate 2,527, forward strand.
AGCAGCGGCGAATGCATTGTGCTGCGCGGAGCCAATAAAGATCTATTGATGGTTGACTGTGGTGAGCCTGAGACGGGCAGTATTTCCGATATCATGAAGCGGTATGCCGGTGCGGTGTACCGCGATTTTTTACTTACCCATTATCATGAAGCGGAAATCTGTAGCTTTCAGAAGCTTTTGAAAATCAATCCGAATACCTTTAACCGGATTTTTCTGCCTGCTTCTCCCTGCGATAAGCGCGGCAGGGCGCTTTTATTGGAATTTGCCCTTTTTACTTATGCTTTTTCCAATAAAAAGGACGATTCCTATTTGGAAAGCATATTCTTGCTTCGCATCTTTAGCGTTTTGTTAAAGAAGTCGGACAGCCGGATATTTGCGCTGAAAACGGGTTCGCCCTTCCAGTTTGACGGCGTTGATTACGAGGTTTTGTGGCCTGCCGCAACGGATTATCCATTTTCAGACCTGTTTTCCGCGGCGGTGGAAGATATGAACGTCTGTCGTTCTTCTCCATTCCTTCCGGAGGAGGCGGGGCAGTTTCTGAAGCTGAAGGAGCAGTTTTGCGCCGCTTATCTTGCCTGCTGCGGAACCTCCCCTGTAAATCCGAAGGATATCAGCCGTATGAATACGATATTTAATAGTATCGAAAATATAATGCCGCGGCTGAAATCCCTGCCTTCCGCCCCGGATATTGCGGAAATCTTGGACCGGCCGACAACCCGGGAGGCATACAAAGGGGAACAGCAGGCTGCAAGCATTATTTTCCAGAACCGGCGGAAAAGCGAGGCCAGCACGGATGATATCCTGATGACCGGTTCCGCCGCGCCGGAAAGTATGGATGCCATTTCAGATAAACTGTATGACGGCTACTATATTTTGAAAGCCCCGCAGCATGGCGCGGCAGGGGCATGGAGCCATCTGTTCAACGAAATCAGCGCGTCGCATATTCTGATCAGTAATGGGAATAATAGGAAACCGGAGCCGGTTGCCGGCGAATATCTTGACCTGCCCTCAATAAAGCACTGCACGGACTGCTCTGCCTGCGCCTGGTTCCAAAACAGCGGATACTCCTGCAATCGGATGAATTGCTGATATGAGCTGCATGAACCGGGTCTGACAATCAAATGCCCGTACTGCCATAGCCAGGATGAACCGGCGCCTTGCGGGATTTACCAAATTAACCGGGATGCCCCCCGCTCGTGTTTATGCGATAACAAGCCGATTTACATGAGTAAATTGTAAAGAAGAACGCTATAAAAAGGAATCCTTTTTCATTCGAATTTTCCATGCATTATTTTTATGGTTAATTCTGGATTTTTTTCTGGAAGATAATAAAACCAAAACCAAATTTTATAAAAAAATATATCCAATATCTACTTGACATTGCCTGCCAAATATCTTATAATCCAATTAAACATATGAGTGGTGGTTGTGGCTGCGGCTATGCCAAACGCATCATTGGCAGAGTACCCACGAAACCATTGCAAGTCAGGGGAGAATATCTTAACACCCATGGCGAACATGTATGTTAAATTCTCATAGCACACGCAAATACGCAAAACGAACTATTTTAAGGAGGACAAAAAGGATGAAAAAAATCACGGGAAAAGTGGTTTCTCTTGTGCTTGCTTTAGCACTTGTAGTATCCAGCTTTTCAGCAAACTTTGCTTTCGCCGCGACAAAGTCGATGGCGGGAGTTGTCACTGATACTGCAGCAGATGATATTTATCTCTGCAACGGTGGAACTGGCGCAAGAAGAATCAATCTCAATGATTTTCTTACAGCAAGCAGTTCGGATTTCAAGATGGAAACAAAGAACCACAAGGATGTTGACGATGTAAAAGTTTCGTCAATTTCCCACGTTTCTGGTGACAGATTGGTTGCTTTAAAGCTTGAAAATGATGATGACGATGCATGGCTTAGATTAAAGAGCAGCACCAAAACTGGTACAGAAGTTATTTCCGTTTTGTTCAAGGCTGATTAGACAGACGATGA
>JAAYWU010000108.1 GCA_012516295.1 Clostridiales bacterium
CATTGCAAGCTGAAACTGTTGCGCAAGGGTTGAACACATCGGTGCGGAAAATTACGCTTCAAAAATCACAAAAAACGCCAAATATTTAAAAAAGCCGAACTCCGAAATTATGAACTGGATTAATAAAATCATAAAATATATTGGTTTTTCCATCATCCCGATCGGAATCCTTCTTTTTTACAAGCAGTATTTTCTGTCCGGGGAGCCTTTTAAGCGCGCCGTTGTCGGCACCGTTGCCGCTTTGATCGGCATGATTCCGGAGGGGCTTGTCCTTTTGACCAGTGTTGTGCTGGCCGTCAGCGTCATGCGCCTGGCGTATCATAAGGCGCTGGTGCAGGAGTTATATTCGATTGAAACGCTTGCGCGCGTGGATACGCTCTGCCTTGACAAAACAGGCACGATTACGGAAGGAATCATGCAGGTGGACGCCATCCTTTCGCTTTCCGAGCGAACGAAAAAAGATACCGAAAACGCCATCGCCGCGCTTGTCCATGCGGTAAACGATGAAAACCCGACCGCCAACGCAATCCGGGGGCTCGGCCTTGCCACGCCGGCTTGGGAATGCACGCACAAAGTTGCGTTTTCATCCGCCCGTAAATGGAGCGGGGCCACGTTCCGCAGCGAGGGCAGCTATCTGTTAGGCGCGGGGGAATTTATTCTGAAAGACGATTTTTCGAAAATCAGCGCCCTTGTAGAAGAACATTCCGCTTTAGGGCAGCGCGTCCTTCTTCTGGCCCATTCCCCGGACCCGATCCAGGGCAGCGAGCTTCCGGCAAACATCGAGCCGGTTGCCCTGATTTTATTAAGTGATAAAATTCGTAAAAACGCAAAACAAACCCTGTCGTTTTTTGCCGACCAAGGTGTGGACATTAAGGTGATTTCCGGAGACAATCCGGTAACCGTTGCAAATATCGCAAAAAAGGCGGGACTGAAAAACGCAGACAATGTCATCGACGCTTCCCTGCTATTGACCAAGGACGATTTGAAAGCCGCGGCGGAAAAATATACCGTCTTCGGGCGCGTAACCCCCCAGCAAAAACTGAACCTTGTCAAAGTTTTGAAGGACCAGGGGCATACGGTCGCCATGACGGGCGACGGCGTGAACGACGTGCTCGCTTTAAAGGAAAGCGATTGCAGTATCGCCATGGCCTCCGGAAGCGACGCTTCGAAAACGGTATCACAAGTTGTCTTACTGGATTCGGATTTTGCAAGCATGCCCCGGATTGTAAACGAAGGAAGGCGTTCGATTAATAATTTACAGCGTTCCGCTTCCCTGTTCCTTGTCAAGGCGATTTTTTCCGCAATCATTGCCGTACTTTTTATCTTTGTAAACTGTGGTTATCCGTTCCAGCCGATTCAATTCACGCTGATCAATGCGGTGACCATCGGCATTCCGTCCTTTATCCTCGCTTTGGAACCGAATCGGGAACGCATACAGGGAAGCTTTATGAGCAATGTCATGCGAAAATCGCTGCCGGGCGCGCTGACAATGTCGACAAACATGCTCTTCCTTGTTTTAATCGCGTGCAGCTTAAAATTTTCCCACGAGCAAATTTCGACAATGGCGGTGAGCGTCACCGGTTATACCGGGCTGCTTACCCTGTTTAAAGTGTGTATCCCGTTTAACATCAAGCATGCCGTTCTGTTTTGGCTGATGACGGGCATTTTTGTCGTCGCCATGCTTTTCTTCAAGCCGTTTTTCGCCCTTGTGGATTTGACCTTACCCATGCTGCTGATTCTTGTTCCGTTGCTGCTGGCAGCCACCAGTTTAATGGCTCTGTATTACCATATGATTGAAAAAGTGATTATGAAAAAAGCAAAATAGACCTTTCAAGTCCATGTTCCTAACATAACCCGGATAATCCGGGTTTAATCGATGGAACCAAACGGGAAGATATTACAAAAGGACAGCGCCGAAGAAACTTCGCGCTGTCCTTTTTCTATGCACTCACCGCAAGGATGTCATCCAGAAAATTCTCAATATCCGTGAAAACTTCCTGCCGGTTTATTTCACACAAGATCGAATGCTTTGCGCCGGGGTACAAAATCAGCCGCACATCATGGCCGGTCTTTTTCAGCTTCCGCGCAACCTGACGTACGCCCTTTCCGAACCCGCCCACCGGGTCGCTGTCGCCGGAAATCAGCAAAATAGGTATTTGAGGCATCTTTTTGAACCATCCCGGGGAGGTCACCCGCTCCTGTAAAAGAAGAATATCCCGGTAGCCGGACACGGTAAGATCAAAACCGCAGAGCGGATCCTGTATATATTTTTCCACCTCGTCCGCATCGCGTGAAATCCAGTCCGCCGGAATGGAAAGCAGGGAAAAATCCCTGGTGTTATTGATCGAAGCCATCTTTTTGAATATCTCGTCGTGCCCTTTTTCGCCCTTCTTTTTCACGGCGGTATTGCAAATCAGCTTCTGCACTTTTATAGCGGCTTTCGGCATACTCCCGCACGTCCCCATAATCACCGCGCCGGCCAGTTCGCTGCCGTGCTGCGCACAGTAGGACCTGACCAAAAGGGAGCCAAGGCTGTGGCCCATAAGAATATAGGGCGCTTCGGGATAATCCCTGTGGATGAGCGTATAAAGCTTATGCATATCCTGGACCAGATTCTGGCAGCCGCCTTTTCCGAAATAACCGTAGGAGCCGCCCGCGGAAACAGATTTTCCATGCCCAAGATGGTCATTCACCGCGACCGCAAAGCCCTTGGAAGCCATATATTTTGCAAATTCAACGTAAAGCAGGCTGTGTTCCGACATGCCGTGCGCGATTTGCAAAACACCCTTGACGTTTGCCTTTTCCGCCGGCTCCAGAATTCTTACAAAAATCCGTTCATCCTCCACACAGGAATCGAAAGACAGCTCTCTTTTCTTTATATCCAACTTTCCCACCCTCTTTACGCCTGCTGTCAATCCTATACCATATTATATCGCAAAGAGGAGAAAAAAGATCGTATGAATTGTAAACAATTTTAGACGGCAATATTATAAATCACAAAATAATGAAAAACCGACCCGCCAAGGACAAAAAGGTGCCACACGCTATGCATATATTTTATCTTCTTGCCTAAGCCGTATATGACCGCGCCGACCGTATAAAGCACGCC
>JAAYWU010000010.1 GCA_012516295.1 Clostridiales bacterium
ATTTCCTTGCCCTGTGCTGCGGCTACCGCGATATTGACCGTTGCTTTGCCCTGATTTTCGCCGTCGTTCAGAACGGTTCCTAGCATGGAGCCTTCCGCCATGGCCGACAGCGCCGGAGCGGTTGCGTCAACACCGACAACCGGGATATATTTGGATTTGTCGCCTTTGTTGTAGCCCTGTGCCTTCAGTGCTTCGATTGCGCCGAGAGCCATATCGTCGTTGTTTGCCAGAACGGCTTCTATCTTGTCAAGGCCCTGGGAGGAAATAAAGGTGTTCATCAGGTCGGTTGCCTTAACTTTATCCCACATTGCGGTGTCGGCAGCCAGCTTCTGGGTCTTAAAGCCGGCGTCTTCGATCGCCTTGACGGAATACATGGTGCGAAGGGTTGCATCCTGATGGCCCGGCTCGCCCTGCAGCATTACATACTGGATAATGCCGTCGCCGTTCTTGTCGGCGGACTTGTTCGCTTTAAAGTAATCCGCGATGAGTTCGCCAGACATGGTTCCGGACTCCTCTGCCTTCGCTCCGACATACCAAACCTTGTCGTAGCTCTTCATAACGTTTGCTTCCGGCTCGCGGTTGAGGAAAACGATCGGAAGACCTGCTGCTTTTGCCTTTTCAACCAGCGGCGCGGCCGCAGTACGGTCAACCGGGTTGACTGCCAGCGCGTTAACGCCTTTTGTGATAAAGGTATCGACCTGCTCGTTCTGGGTAGGCTGTTTGTTCTGGGAATCCACGATGTCCAGCTTCGCGCCCAGCGTTTCGGCCTGTGCGCTCATATTGTTGCGGACTCCTGTCATAAATGTGTCGTCAAATTTGTAGATGCACACGCCGACATTGACATCGGAAGCATCCGCCTTGTTCTCCTCGGCTTTGCTTTCCGCAGGAGCGGCATTGTTGTCTGTCTGTGAGTTGGCGCAGCCAACCGCCGTAGATGCCATCATCAGTACGGCAAGAAGCAACACAGCTATTTTTTTCATAATACAATCCCCCTACTTTCATAATGATTGTGTGCAAACTTAATTTTGTGCATTTGCACAAAATTCATTTGGTTTGCACCTTACTATTAGACAGTATAACTTTTGTAAATCTTTAAATCCATAGAATTTTCTTTTGACTTATATTAAATTTCTTTGCTTCTATAGCAAAATATAACGTAATTCAAGGTGAAAATTTATGATATTTTCACAATTATAATTTTTATATGTAAGATTTGTACAGAGAGCATATCGATTAAGCAACCGTTTGAAAGACGAAAAAACTTCTTGTATTGATATTTCAATATGGTTATAATAAGGACACAAAAACGGGCAGACATGAAAAGAATTCTTGCCGTGCCCGGGAAAACAGGATGGTATGTGAAAGCTTTCGCACGCCGGACAGGAACTGCGGCGATATAACGGGCGCTGAGCGGCTTACAGAGTATGACAAAGCTGTAATGAAACTTTAATCAATTTGAAATTCATTTTTTAATTTCCAAACTTTACATTTTCACCTTGAAGTGGTATAATTTTTCTGGTTTTTTCTTATGAAATGAATTTCTGTTTTTTAATAGTTGCATTTGATTTGCAGGGGGCTGTCGCTTGAAAATAGCAGAAATTGAAGTTGGAGAGATTTCCGTTCCGCTTGTAACGCCGTTCAAAACCGCGCTGCGCACGGTGGAAGCCATTGAGGATATCGTCGTAAAAATAACCGCCGATACCGGCGAAACCGGTTACGGCGAAGCGCCGCCAACCGCTGTTATTACAGGGGACACCAGGGGTTCCATCATTTGTGCCATCCGCGATTATATCCGGCCCGCCCTTCTGGGCATGGAAATCGAAAATATCGACGGAATTATGCACAAGCTCCACACCTGCATACAAAAGAACACCAGCGCCAAGGCCTGTGTGGATATGGCGGTTTACGACCTTTTGGGAAAGCGCTACGGCGTGCCGCTGTACCGCCTGCTGGGCGGGTACCGCAGGGAGCTGGAAACGGATCTGACCATCAGCGTCAATCCGATCGACGAAATGGTGCGCGACAGCATTTCTGCAGTGAAG
>JAAYWU010000109.1 GCA_012516295.1 Clostridiales bacterium
GCCTGGAACAGCTGAAAGGGCTCGGCTATCAGACCGGTACGGGCTTTATGGTCGGCTCGCCTTACCAGACAACGGAAAACCTGGCGGAAGACCTGCTTTTTATCAAGAAATTTGACCCGCAGATGGTGGGAATCGGTCCCTTTGTCCCCCATCACGACACGCCCTTTGCCGATTTCCCGGCGGGAAAACTGGAAAGGACGCTGCATTTAATCAGCATTTTACGATTAATGCTTCCGAACGCCCTGCTCCCCGCCACAACCGCCCTTGGCACCATTCATCCGGAAGGGCGGGAAAAAGGGATTTTAGCCGGAGCGAACGTAGTCATGCCGAATCTTTCCCCGGTGGGCGTGCGGAAAAAATACGAGCTTTACGACAACAAAATCTGCACCGGGGAGGAAGCCGCCGAGTGCCGTTTCTGCCTGCAAAACCGTATGCGGAAAATCGGATACGAAATTGTGGTGGACCGCGGCGATTACCGTCCCGCAAAAATGAACGATTAAAGGAGTTTTCACGATGTACGACTGCAAATCAAGAATCGCAACCGAATTCATCAACGACGAGGAAATACTGGATACCCTCGAATACGCACGGAAAAACAAGAGCAACCGCGCGCTGATTGACAGCCTTCTTGAACGCGCGAAGGACTGTAAGGGCCTGACCCACCGGGAAGCCGCTCTGCTTCTCGAATGCGACCTGCCGGATGAAAACGAAAAAATGTTTCAGCTTGCAAAAGAAATCAAGCTGCGTTTTTACGGAAACCGGATCGTCCTGTTCGCGCCGCTGTACCTGTCAAACTACTGCGTCAACGGCTGCGTGTACTGTCCCTATCACCATAAGAACAAGACCATTACCCGCAAAAAACTGACGCAGGAAGAAATCGCCCGCGAGGTCATCGCGCTGCAGGATATGGGGCACAAGCGGCTGGCGCTGGAAACCGGCGAAGACCCCGTCAACTGCCCGATCGAATACGTTCTGGAAAGCATCCACACGATTTACAATATCAAACATAAAAACGGGGCCATCCGCCGCGTAAACGTAAATATTGCCGCCACAACAGTAGAGAATTACCGCAAGCTGAAGGAAGCCGGAATCGGCACCTACATTCTGTTCCAGGAAACCTACAATAAAAAAAGCTACGAGGAGCTTCACCCCACCGGGCCAAAGAGCAATTACGCCTACCACACCGAGGCAATGGACCGCGCGATGGAGGGCGGCATCGACGATGTGGGCATCGGCGTGCTGTTCGGGCTGAATATGTACCGCTATGACTTCGTCGGGCTGCTGATGCACGCGGAGCATCTGGAAGCCGCCATGGGCGTTGGTCCGCACACGATCAGCGTGCCGCGCATCCGCCCCGCCGACGACATTGACCCTACCAACTTTAAAAACGCTATTTCGGACGAAATTTTCGAAAAAATTGTCGCCGTCCTGCGGATTGCGGTTCCGTACACCGGCATGATCATTTCCACCCGCGAATCGCAGAAAACCCGCGAGCGCGTCCTTGATCTGGGCGTTTCCCAAATCAGCGGCGGCTCCCGCACCAGCGTCGGCGGTTACTGCGAGCCTGAACAGGAAGAGGAAAACACCGCGCAGTTCGACGTGAACGACACCCGTACGCTGGACCAAGTCGTCAACTGGCTGCTGGGACTCGGCTACATACCGAGCTTCTGCACGGCTTGCTACCGCTCCGGACGGACGGGCGACCGCTTCATGCAGCTTGTAAAATCCGGCCAGATTGCGAACTGCTGCCATCCGAACGCGCTGATGACGCTGAAGGAATA
>JAAYWU010000110.1 GCA_012516295.1 Clostridiales bacterium
GTTTTATTGAAGCCGTAAAAAGACCCGAACGCAACCGACATGGCCAGAAACGCGGCGGGAAAGATACCCGTTACGCGCAGCTTCGGCACAAACATGGCCACGATGAAGCCCAGCAATGCGGCGCACGCCAGAATCATCGACATATTCACGCCAAAATAGACGGCGGCCGCCAGCGTCAGCAGATAACAAAAACCCACCAACACAAGCGGCCGCTTCATATACATTCCTCCGAATTTGAAATAGTCCGTTTCCCAAAGCAACCATTCCGATCAGGAGCTTTTACCGTCGGGAATTAAACAGCAGACGGCATGCAAAGATTACTTCTTGTCTTTAAAGAAGAGAGGCAGGGGTTCCAGATAAATAATATCGTCCCTGTCCTTCGCGTCGCCCTCGGCCAGTACGCAGGCGCGGCCTACAATCTTACCGCCGAACTGCCGTACGAGGTCCTCCATGGCGGCAAGGGATTCCCCGGTGCTGATTACGTCGTCCACAATCAGCACACGCTTACCGTTCAAGCCTTTATAGTCGTCCTCGGCAAGATACAGCTTCTGCACATGGTCTGTTGTGATCGATTTTACCTCAACATGAATCGGATTGCGCATATACGCCTTAACGCTCTTGCGCGCTACGATATAGCGCCGGCATCCCTGGCGCGCCATTTCATAGCAAAGCGGAATTCCTTTTGTTTCCGCGGTAACCACCACATCATGCTCGGGGCATTTTGCAAGGAGCGCCGCGGCAGCCTTCTCGGTAATCTCCACATCGCCGAGCATAACAAAGCCCGCGATGTCAAGCGTGTCGCTGATCGGACAGATCGGAAGGCTCCGCTCACAGCCCGCAATCGTCATCTTATAATATTCACCCATTGTTTATCGACCTTTCAGAAATAAAATCATCGAAGAATCAGCCCGGAGGCCACTTCATCGAGCGACCGCCCAGCAAGTGGAAATGCAGATGAGGAACACTCTGGCCGCCGTCTTTTCCAACATTGCTGACTACACGGAATCCGTCCGTCAGGTTCTTTTCCTTCGCCAGCTTTGCCGCGACTTCAAAGATACGGGCGACAACCGCGCTGTTCTGCGGGGTTATTTCTTCCACAGACTGGATATGCTCCTTTGGGATAATCAATATATGCACCGGAGCCTGTGGGTCAAGATCGTAGAACGCAAGCACTTTGTCGTCTTCGTACGCTTTATTGCTCGGTATTTCCCCATTCGCTATTTTGCAAAATACGCAGTCCATATGATACCTCCTTTTGTAACAATACAACAAAAACCATTATAGTCTTAATGAATCATATTGGCAACTATTTTTTCTGCCTGGGCAAGCGCCTCGTCCAATTTTGCAAGGTCCTTTGCGCCAGCCATCGCGCTGTCGGGCCTTCCGCCGCCGTTTCCGCCCGCAAGCTGTGCCACCTGCCGCACAATCTGCCCGGCGTTCGCGCCCTTTGCCAGCGCTTCTTTTGCAACGCAGGCGGCGATATTCGCCTTTCCGTCGTGCGTTCCCGCCAGTACGGCTACCATATTGGGTGAAAAGTCGCGCGCTTTGTCGCACATCGCGCGCAGAGCGTCCGGCTGCGCGCCGGGAATGACCGCCGTAACCAGCTTCACGCCGTTTACGTCCTTTGCGCCCGCCAGCAGGCTGTCCATCCGGATTGCGGCCAGCTTCGCGTTCAGGGCTTCGATCGTTTTATCCTTTTCCTTCAGCTCGGCGGTAAGCTGGCCGCAATCCGGA
>JAAYWU010000111.1 GCA_012516295.1 Clostridiales bacterium
ATGTCCGGTCTTTCCGCCGCTTCCCAGAACTGCGTCTCCGCCGGCTGCGGCCTGGGCTCCGCTCGTTTCAATGTCGCCGACGGTGCCGTCCGTCACTTCAACGGTGCCGCTTTCTATATCGATGGAACCGACCTTCCCGCCATTGATCTGGAGATTCCCGACATGGCCGGAAATTTTCTTCACATTGGTTTTCTCTTCGACATTCACGCTTGTGGTGCCCTTAGGGAATACCACTTCGCTGTCCGTAACATTGCTTGTTCCGGAATTTGCGTTGCCGGTCAGCATGGTTTTTCCGTCCGTCTTTTTAATCATAAAGACTTTGCTGTCCGGGAATAGGGGCGCTGCGTCCGCCTTTTTTTCAATTTTTGTTTTCAGGGTGTAGGCGTCGCTGGAACTGGTCGATGCCTTGTAGGTGGAACCGTCTGCAACCAGCTTCTTTACTGTGATGGACACGTTCATGGTGGACGCGTCCTGTGTGTACCGGTTGGTTTCGGAAGAGAAAGCTCTGCCGACGGTGGCGGTCGGGAAGCGGGTGAACTCTGAAGTCGTGTCCGCGACCGGAATATGTACGTCATTGCCCGTCACGCTGAAGCTGTAGGCATTTTTATCCGTAATACCGGAGGTTGCCGCGGTTAAATCGGCGGGTTCATAAACCGCCAGCGCGGAATCGGCGCTCGGTTTTGCTTTATAAATGCCCAAAGTCTTTGTATAGTTGGCGGTTTGGGCAAAGGTTTCAAAATCAGAAAAGCCGGTACCGGGCTTTTTGGAGGCAAAGTCTGCCTCGTATTCGCCGAAGACGATCTGATCCTTGTCGTAAACATATACGGTGAGGTTGTCCCTTGCCGTTACGGTGTAATCCTGTCCGTCGTCGTCGGTGTAGCTGCCTTCGTAAAGAACCGAAATCACTTCTTTACCGGAAGCCGAGCTGCTTTTCAGCTTCAGCGACGCTGTATCGTTGGACTTGTCCACCTTTAGCGAAACAAGCCTGTCGCCGGAAACATGGGCGATGTCCTTGATTTTCTCGTCGCTGACCATCTGGTGGTCCTTGGTTTCAAACAGGAAATCGCTGCCGCTGTTCAGCAGGAAATCCGTAAGGTCGGCGGTGTTTGAAGCACCGCCATTGACAAGATAAATGCTGTCCTGATTGGTGCTGCTGATTACGCCGGTGATTGATTTTACAGCCGCCGAAGCGCCAACGGCGGGAAAGCTGCTCAGAATCAACGCAGACGAAAGTACGAAAGAAAGAACTTTTGCTGCAAATTTTTTCATTCTGCAATCCTCCTGACCGAATGGTGTTTTTCAAATTTTGTGGTGAAAGTGCGGTGATGTTTTTCCAAAACAGCAGGCTTGCTGCCGCAGCCGTATTCCATGCGTCAGCTTATGGATTCGTCCATATGGAATCCCTTATCGGTTTTGCTGACTGGAAAGGGAGGAAGGGGAACGGCTTCCGGCTTTTGTGCTGCTTGTGCTGCCGGAGGAGCTTTGTGCCTGAGAGGATGTTGTTCCTTTTTTGCTGGAAGCGGTGCTCGAATTTTCCTTTCCCGGGGTGCCGGATGAATCGGAATGGTTGCCTTTGCCGGATTCATCGGAGGAAACCGGGGAATCCTCGCTGCCCGTTTCCTGCGGTTTTGTGCCGCTGGCTGTGCCGGATGATTCCGGAGTATCTTTGCCCGCGGTTTCATCGGGAGCATCGTTATCCGACGGAACGGAAATGTCCTTGGTATCGTCGCCGTCCGGGTTTGCGGATTCTTTCAACTCATCGATTCTTTTTATAATATCCTTTATTTGGGCGTCCTTGTATTCGCTGACGGTAACGGAAGGATCAAGCTCCTGCAGCTCTTGAATCAGGCGCAGCTTCCCCGGGGTGATGGCCAGCCTTTTGGCTTCGTCCCGCTTTTCCATGGAAATGTGATCTTTGCTGATTCTTGCGGTTTTACCTTCTGATTTTATTGCCGCTTCCGCGCCCTGCGCCGCGGAGTTTTCCAGTTCGATTGCGGCCTTGGTATTGTCGGTTTCAGACGTTACGGAAATTACCGTTGAACCATCCTGCGCAACAAAGCCCTTTTGCGCGGCCGCCCGGACCAAGGTATGGACGGCGCTTTTGACATCCGCGTCCATGATGTCCTGCCCGTTCAGAAGCGTTGCGCCGCCGCTGTCATAAGCCGTTGCGGACACAACCTTTCCGAACCCGTTCACACCCAGCTCAACGCTGGGATTGATGTCAAGGCTTATATAGGAAGACGGAGTGTGATAGTATATGGCTGCGGCAGCGGATGTTGCACACACAAGGACGACGGTACAGACCGCTACAGCGGCCCTGTGCCTTACGAAACGTCCGGGTGGGTTCTGCGTTTCAGCGGGCGCCGTGCTTAAATTGGCAATAAGGAAATCCTTTGTTTTCCTCTTCAGGTCTTCCTCGGCACGGATATGGTTCATAGCTGCCTTAAAAATAGTTCCCATCATCAAAACCTCTCAATTTCTTCTTTAAAATTGCTTTTGCCCTTCTCAGATGTGTGTGAATGGTATTCTGATTCCTTCCGAGAATCGTTGCAATTTCAGGGACCGTATAGTCCTCATAATAGAAGAGATAAATTACATTTCTGTATTTCTGTGGAAGGGATAACACCTCGCGCAATACACCCTCTTCGGCTTTATCCTCTATGGGAATTTCTAAGTTATCGATGGAACAGGTATTTTTTCGAAAGAAGCTTTTGTGGAAATCTTTGCATTCGTTTATGGTAACTCTGCAGAGCCATGCCTTTTCGTGCGCGTCGCTTTCAAACGGCTCTTTATGCTGTAATAGCTTTAAAAAGACGTTTTGAAAGATGTCTTCCACATCCGCTTCACTTTTCAGATACATAAAGCATATTCTTCGAACCATATCGGAATATTTGTCGAGAGCTTCGGTTACAACATCGTTGGTACCGGACGATGTTTTTTCCATTTTCTTTCCTCCCTTCATTATAGATACGATTGAAAACGGCAAATACTTTCAAAATTCGCCAAATTTTATAAAATTTTTATTCCAGGTATAGAGAACGCCCAATAAAACCGCTTTGGCGCCCGCTTGTTTGAAGCTGGGGTGAAAGCCCGACAGCCCGATGAAACTGAAAAAAGAGGAAGAAGTGTTTGCAACACATCTTCCTCAATTGGTATTTTGTTTTTTGAGAATGCGCCTGCTGCTTATTGCTTGAAACGCGGCAGCGACTTAATACTATTCTAACGTAAATTCCAGAATAGGTCAAATTCCATTATCTTCTATGAAAAAATAATGTTGGAATACGATGGCCTTTTTCAAGCAGGCCCGCCGCCCGGTGCGCGGCCGCGTCTTGTCTGAGCGAACCGCTATTTTAACGCCTGCTTATTTTGAAAGAAATCCTTCCACGGGTCACTCCTGCCGACCCGGCGGAGTGCGTCCGCCATAGTGATACCGTCCGGGGCGACGGTATCAAGCTCATCCCAGGCGATTGGCATGGACACTTTGGCGCCCTTCCGCGCCCTTATGGAATAGGGTGCAACACTTGTAGCGCCTCTTCCGTTTCGAATCCAGTCAATAAAAATCTTGTTTTTCCTATTGCCTTTTCGGATATTGCTGGTATAACGGTCGGGCCACTTCTGCTCCATTACTTCGGCAACGCGTTTGGCAAAATCATGGAATACGTCCCACGAAACGGTGGGATTGAAAGGGACGACAATGTGGTACCCTTTGCCGCCGCTGGTCTTAAGATACGCGTTAATCGAAAGCTCGGCAAGAATGCTTTTCAGATCCATCACGCCTTGGCGCACCGTACCAAGCTCCATCCCCTCGTCCGGGTCAAGGTCAAAGACCATTACATCGGGGTTTTCAAGCTTTTCCACACGGCTGCCCCATGTATGAAATTCCAGCGTCCCCATCTGCGCTTGAGCGATAAGCCCGGTCGCGTCCTCAATATAAAAGTAATTTTCCATTTCCCCGTCGTTCGCGGGGATCGAAACGGAGACGATTCCTTGATTGTCCGTACCCGGGTGTTTTTTAAAGAAGCAGGTCTGGGATATTCCTTTCGGACAGCGCACGATGCTTAAAATCCGGTGGGATACATAGGGCAGCATATGCGCCGCAACCTTTTCGTAATATCGGATTACGTCCGCCTTGGTTATTTCAGGGTCGTCGAACATGACTTTATCCGGATGGGTAATTTTAATCACCTGTATGATTAGTTCATTGCCGCTTTCTTGCATAGTTTTCTTATTGTCCACAGCGGATGGCTGACGCTGTACTTCCTCATCCGCTTTTTCCTTTCTTACCTTCTTCGGGTCCTTATCCGTTCGCAGCCCTTTAAAGCTTGCCTGCCGCAGCAGATTCTCTTGCGTCCATTGCGCAAACTTGATTTCCGCCACCAATTGGGGCTCGAGCCATGTGATTCTTTCGTTTGTTCTCGCCTGCGGCGCGTGTTTGAAAGGGGAAGCATCCCTTTTCAGATTTTTAAAATGCTTTTCAAGCTCGGTTACGCTGCGGGCGCTCAGTCCGGTTCCGGCACGCCCGGCATAGACAAGTTCTTCCCCTTCGTACACGCCAAGGAGGAGCGAGCTTATCCCGCTTGTTTTTTTATCGGATAGCGTATATCCCCCAATGACGAATTCCTGCCTTTTATCGCATTTCAGTTTAATCCAATCCCCGTTTCTTGTCCCGCTGTACACGGAGTCGGCTTTTTTGCCGACAATCCCTTCCAGGCCCGCCCGGCAGGCCGCAAGAAAATTCTCCTTTCCGTTTCCCCGGATATGCTGGCTGTAATGGAGCTTTTTTGGGCAATCCTTCATAAGGGCTTCCAGCGTTTCTTTTCTGTCGATCAGGCGGCGCCCTCGAAGGTCTTCTCCGTCCAGCGCCAGAAGGTCAAAGATGATATAGGTGAGGTTTTTGCCCATCGGCTGTCGCATATAATTTTGAAGCGCCTGGAAATCCGTCCTTCCTTGGGCGTCTGTGACGGCCATCTCGCCGTCCAGGACCATTGCCCTGCCCGCAGCCCAATCAAAAAGGGAAGAGGCAATGCCCGGAAACCGGTCCGTAGAATTTTGGCCGTTTCTGGTCATAAGCCGGACGCTGTTTCCCTCGAGGAACGCCACAATCCGGTAACCGTCATATTTCACCTCATAGAGCCATTCGTTTCCTTCGGGAGCCGTGTTTACCAGTTCGGCAAGCTGTACATCGGTTTGGTTAAACGGGTTCCGCTTAAATTTTTGCTCCGTTCCTGCTTCGATTTCCTTCATGGTACGTCCGGTTCTGACGCTGGTGGTGAATTCGGCAATCCCGTCGGAAGCTTGGGCATACTCGTCCTTTTCCTTGAGCAGGAGCCAGTTCTTTTCCGCTTCCCCCGCTTTTGCTTTCATTCGGACCAATGCCCATTTCCCCTTAAGCCTTCTTCCTTTTAAAACGAATTTAAGCGAACCGGTACGCAGGCCTTCGGATACGTCCGACAGAGGTTCCCAGAGTCCTTCATCCCAAAGCATGACGGTTCCGCCGCCGTATTCGCCCTTGGGAATCAGCCCCTCAAAGTTCCGGTATTCCAAGGGATGCTCCTCCACTTGTACGGCAAGCCTCTTATCACGGACATTGTAGGAAGGCCCCTTCGGCACCGCCCAGCTTAAAAGTACGCCGTCCCATTCCAGGCGGAAGTCGAAATGGTCCCGACGGGCTATATGGTGTTGAACAACAAACTTCAACTGTCCTTCCGGTGTTTCCGATACGCCCTCTGGTTCACGAGTCTTTTCAAAATTCCTTTTTCGGTTGTATTCTTCCAGCTTGGCCATGCATACTCACCTTTTTGATAACATACCACTTCCGTTGAACTTAAGCCTGAAAATTTAGGGGGGTTGCGGGAAATTGTAAGCTTTATTATCCGCTGCTTCCTTGCGGTTTATTCTTTTGCTGATGAAATGCGGGACGCTCCAAATTTTATTTGTATTTGGCGGTGCTTTGGTTAAACTAAAATATGGAGGTGGGGTTTATGCCGGTTGCACATCATACGGTTATTTCATTCGGGCTTGTGTCCATCCCTGTGTCGATGTACACAGCTACCCAGGATAACGACATCCATTTTAATCAACTGCACAAGGAGGACCAGAGCCGCGTGCGGTATAAAAAAACATGTGCCCATTGCGGGAAAGAGCTGAAAAGCGAGGATATCATTAAAGGCTATGAGTATGATAAGGACCTCTACGTGGTCGTTTCAGACGAGGAAATTGAAAAAATTAAGACCGAAAAGGAAAAATCGATTCAAATTCTGCACTTCGCGCAATTGAATCAGATATCCCCGGTTTATTACGATAAAACATATCAGGCGGTCCCGGAAAAGGGAGGGGAAAAGGCTTTCGAGCTTCTGCGGTCCGCGCTGATGCGGGAGCAGAAAATTGCCATCGGGAAGACCGTCCTGGGGACAAAAGATACGCTGATGGCGATTATCCCGCGGGAAAACGGGGTATTGATATCAACCATGTTTTATCAGGATGACATTAAGGAATTGCAAAAATCTTATGATATTCCGAAGCCGACCGAGCAGGAGCTGAAAATGGCTCAGTTGTTGATTAATTCAATGGATACGCCGTTAGATCCGTCCCAGTATAAGGATGAGTACCAGGAAAGGCTCAGAGAGCTTATTGAAACAAAAATCGCCGGGAAGGAAGTTGTCGCCGCCAGTCCGGAGAAAACGGACGGGAAAGTGATTGACCTTATGGACGCGCTGAAGGCCAGCATTGAAAAGCAGAACGAAGGGAAAACGAATCCGCCGAAAAAGAAGAATAAAAAGCAGGGTGCGTAGGAAAGTCCCCTGATTCCCGGAGTCAATTGTATTCAGGTGTCTCCACTACACCATGCCGCCAAACGGCCGTTATGAAATCGGTTGGCGGCTGACCGGAACCCGGGGTACCTCTGTAAAAGTGTATTCCAACAATCCCGATGTTGCGAGCGTGACAAAGCTGGCAAACGGAAATTATAGAGTAACCGG
>JAAYWU010000112.1 GCA_012516295.1 Clostridiales bacterium
CAAACGGATGGTGGAAGCTTTCATGTCAACAACAATCTAGCCTCGCTCATCCGGGCCTTCGCACATCACGAGAACCTGTGCGTCATCTTCTGCGCCGGGGACGGACTGTAAGATTTGTTCCGCCCTGTCCCTGTCTTTGAGCGGCAGTATGGTAATCATCTGTTTTCCTCCTTAAACTATCCGGGTCTTGCCTGCTTTTTGCACCGGTCATCAGTTTTTTGACTTCCTCCTTTGCAAGTGGACGCCACTTCCCGGGCTGAAGCATGCCAAGCTTTACCGGGCCGACCGCAATGCGTTTCAGCCTTGCGACTTCCAAGCCGAGCTGTTCGCACATTTTGCGGATCTGCCGGTTTCTCCCCTCGTATAAAACGATTTCCAGAACAACGCGCCCGGCTTCCTGCGAAATTACATTTACCTTTGCAGGCGCTGTTTTTCTGCCGTCAATGACAATCCCGACGGCAATCTGCGTCAGCTGGTCTTCCGTTATGCCAGGCCGGACCGTTACGCGGTAGGTTTTCGGAATATGAAGAGAAGGGTGCGTCATCGCGTTTGCGAACTCCCCGTCGTTTGTCATGAGAAGCAGCCCTTCGGATTCCCTGTCTAGACGCCCGACCGGATAAACGCGCTCGGGAATATCTTTAACCAGCTCGGCAACGCATTTCCGGTTCATTTCATCGCTCATGGTGGTAATGAAGCCGCGCGGCTTATGCAGCATGATATAGACTTCCTTCACATGCGTGTCCAGAAGTTCCCCCCTGATGCTGACTTTATCCTTTTGGGGATCAACTTTATCGCCGATTTTCGCGGTAACCCCGTTTACTTTAACCTCCCCGGCGGAAATCATCTCTTCCGCTTTCCTGCGGGAAGCGATTCCGCAGTCTGCGATCATTTTCTGCAGTCGCACGTCTTTTGCCATTTTATTCATCCTCTATGTTTTTAAAATAGGTTCTTAAGCCATTCCCTCCATTTTTGAAATATGTTCTTATCCGTTTTTTCCTGTGCTACCGGTGGCGCCGCAACAAGATCCGTGGTGGCCAGCGTCTGCGAATTCAGCGTATACCGTATGCAGCCGACCGTTTGCCCCTCTTCCACGGGCGCATACAGGAAAGAGGACAGTTCCACGGTTCGTTTAATACTCGAAACATCGCTGTATTCCACCGCGATATCATTCCCCTTGCAGCCGTGCACAACCACGCTGTCGACCGTTCCCCCTACGACCGGTATTTTTACGGCATAGGAGGAGTCGTCAATCGTATATCCGGTCAATTTTGAAAAACCGTAGTCCAAAAGCTTTTGATGGTCTTTCCAGTCGTCCGGGTCGTTCAGCGTAACAGCAATCAGGCTTACCCCGTTCCGCTGCGCGGACGATACCAGACACCTGCCGGATTTTTTTGTAAAGCCGGTCTTTACGCCAACACAGCCGTCGTACATGCTCAGAAGCTTATTATGATTTTTCAGCCTGCGCGTTTGATCGGGATTTACAAACTGAACCGCCATCACCTTCTGGCTCGCAATCTCGGCAAAATCCGGATTGTGCATGGCGGCAGCCGCAAGAATCGCCAAGTCCTTGGCCGTCGTATAGTGGTTTTCATCATCAAGGCCGGAAGGCGTGACAAAATGCGTATTGGTCATGTTTAATTCCTTGGCCCTCTTGTTCATTAAAACAGCAAAAGCCTGGTCCGAACCGCTGATCGCAATGGCGGCGGAATTTGCGGCGTCATTGCCGGAAACAAGCAGCATTCCCTCCGCCAAAGCCCTTAAGCTCAGCTTATCGCCGGGCCGCAGCCCCATGGAGGAACCTTCTACCCGCACCATTTTGTCAGTAATTGTCACCACTTTATTGTTCACAGCGGCGGTTTCCAGCGTGATTAACGCCGTCATAATTTTTGTTGTGCTGGCCATCGGGCGGCGTTCGTTTTCATCTTTCGCATAAAGAATCCGCCCGTCATCCGCATTCATTAAAATAGCGGATTTTGCCGACACCTGAAGCGGAGCGGTATCCGCCAAAGCCATCATAGGGAAAAAGAACGGAAGAAATAAAACGAGTAAAAAAGTTATTGCTTTTTTTAACAAAACAACCACCTGCCTATAAATCTATATGCAGACGGTTGCTTTAATATTGAGTAATTATATTTGCGGATCGTCTAATTTCACGTCTTTTATTTCGGAATCGGATTTGGAGCAGCACTTGCCTTCGGCGTTCCGGTACCGCTTCCCGTCTCCTTTTTTCGAGCCGAACATTCCGCCGATTTTATCCATGACTTCGGGGAACATACCGATAATCCGGTCCGCCGTATTGTTGTACGGGTCAATTTGCAGCATCTTTACTTCTCCGTTGCAAATGGTAATAAAAGCAACCGGGCTGATGGAAACACCGGCTCCGGTACCGCCGCCGAAGAAGGTCTTCTCACTTTGCGTT
Source organism: Clostridiales bacterium (assembly GCA_012516295.1). GTDB lineage: Bacteria > Bacillota > Clostridia > Oscillospirales > Acutalibacteraceae > Caproiciproducens. The sequence continues at coordinate 2,420 of JAAYWU010000112.1, forward strand.
TTCGTTGGAAAATCGGAACCGCCGGAAGCAAAGCCGTAGCTGATTTTTGAAATCGGAATAATAATAGAACCGTCCGGCGAAGTAATCGGGTCGCCGACAATAGAATTGATGTCGACCATTTGCTTGATCTTTTCCAGGG
>JAAYWU010000113.1 GCA_012516295.1 Clostridiales bacterium
GTCCAAACGATTTTAAACGGCAAAACGGAAACCGCCTATATCGCTGTGATCCCCGGCGATCTGGACGGCTCCGGCACCGTGACGGACTATGACTACCGCCTTCTGTGCGATTATTTCACACAAACCGCGGCGGGCGGCTCGGCTGTTCTCAGCGGGCCGTATCTTGAGGCGGCAACCCTCAGCGGGGGAAAGATGCCGGAAACCGGCGACCTTCTGAAAATAAAAAGGCTTATAAAAGAGCTTAGCAATTGATTCTCGAAGAAAATCAAAATATAATGGTAAGAAACGAATACATGGAGGAACCTTTCAAATGTATGATAAACTTACCATTGCAAGCCTTTTCGACCTTAGCCATACGGCGGCGGCGCCGCTTTTGGAAAAGCTGAGCTACCCGTGGGAAGCCCTGCCGAAAATCGGCGAATTCATCCTTCAGTTAGGGCAGACCTTGTCCCCGGAGGAGTATGAAAAGCGCGGCGAAAACGTTTGGATTGCCAAATCCGCAAAGGTTTTTGCTTCCGCTTTTATCAACGGGCCTGCAATCATCGGCCCCGATACGGAGGTCCGCCACTGCGCGTTTATCCGCGGAAACGCGCTGGTCGGCGCGGGCTGCGTTGTGGGAAATTCCACAGAGCTGAAAAATGTGATTCTGTTTGACGGCGTTCAGGTACCGCATTACAATTATGTCGGCGATTCCATCCTGGGGTACAAGTCCCATATGGGCGCCGGCTCCATTACCTCAAACATAAAATCGGATAAGACGCTTGTAAAAATCAGCATGGAAAGCGAACGCTTGGAAACCGGCTTGAAAAAAGTCGGCGCCATTCTCGGCGACCATGTGGAAGTCGGCTGCAACTCCGTGCTGAATCCCGGAACGGTGGTCGGCAGGGAAAGCACCATCTATCCCCTTTCCATGGTGCGCGGCTATGTGCCCGCCCGCAGCATTTACAAGCATTCCGGGGAAATTGCCGGGAAAATCTAACCCGCCGCGCCATTTCGCGGGCTTTACCTTTTTCACCCACATTTCCCATATGATTGCGTATACAATCGTATAACGTTTGAGGTGATTTCATGGATACACAAAAGAGGATTGCGGCGATCCACGACCTTTCCGGCTTCGGCAAATGCTCGCTTACGGTTGCCCTGCCCATTCTGTCCGCTGCGGGAATCGAGGTCTGCGCCCTTCCTACCGCTGTGCTGTCCTCCCATACGGGCGGGCTTGCGGGATATACCTATCGGGATCTGACCGAAGATATGCCCGGCTTCGCAAGGCAGTGGGAACAGCTTGGATTGCGCTTCGACGCAATTTACAGCGGATTTTTAGGCTCGAGTGAACAAATCCGGATTGTATCGGATTTCTTTGATACCTTTAAAAGCGAAGACAATTTTATCATGGTCGACCCCGTAATGGCGGACGACGGCGTATTGTATAAGACGATCACCCCCGCGATGGCGGACGGGATGAAACAGCTCTGCCGCAAAGCCGACCTGATCGTGCCGAACATGACGGAGGCGGCGTATCTGCTGGGCAGCGAATTCCGGGAAGGCCCTTATACCCGCGAGTACATTGAAGGCCTTTTGCGGCGGTTGAGCGGCCTTGGCCCGGAACAGGTGGTTCTTACCGGGGTATGGTTTAACGAGAGCCTGATCGGCGCGGCGGGGTACAACCGCAGAACCAACGAAGTCAGCTATGCGTTTTCCCAGAAGATACCGGGGCATTACTACGGCACAGGGGATATTTTCGCCAGTGCGCTTCTAGCGGGGCTTCTCAATCAGATGCGGCTGCAAAACGCCATGCAGGCCGCGGCGGATTATACGGCCGGCTGCGTCCGGCGGACCAGGAACGCCGGTACGGACTTCCGGTACGGCGTAAACTTTGAAGCTGGCCTGCTCCGGTTTATGCGCGCGCTTGGCCTTACAGAAGAATAATGTCGCAGCGGAGGGGACGGTGTCCCCTCCGTTTACTTTGCAAATGAATCATTGTATAATAGGAAAAACAAGCAAAGGCAGTCTTTGCTCCAAATTTGGAAGGAGGCGTTTCCTTGACGCTGGACTTACCTGTAATTCAAACTTCTATTGACCTGGTACTTTTCGCTTTCCGCGTGATTGTACCGTTTGTGTCACTCATCGTAATATGCAGGTGCTTTGCGTCGCTCAAACGCGGTCGCAGACGGGAAGACCCCGTCGTTATATTGGAAGACATGGTCACACATGAAGTGATTCCTGTTTTATACTGGGAAAATTCCATCGGGCGCAGCAAAAGCTGCGATATCGTATTGAACGACCCCACCGCAAGCCGTGACCACGCCGTACTGATGCGGCGCGAAAGCGGGTGGATTATTACCGACACCGGCTCAAAATCCGGTACCTTCGTAAGTGGTACGAAAATAAAAGGCCCGTATCAGGTGATGCCCGGGGACGTGATGGCAATGGGTTCCACCGCATTGATGCTGAAGCGGGCAAATAATAACCCAAAGAAACGCAAATGGATGCGGCGCCACGCGGCGTCCCCGTTCGGACTTCTGCTCTCGGTCACGTTCACCCAAGTCCTTATGGTTCTGCAAGCCTGTTTCGCAACAGGCAAATTCAGCCCGATGCCGCTGCTTCCTTTCGGCGGCCTGCTGGGGCTGGAATGGGGATTGTACTTTTATTCCATCAAGGGGCTGGGCCGCGTCAGTTTCGAGCTGGAAACCATCGCGTTCCTTTTAAGCGGGACGGGAATCCTCCTCATTTCCGGAACGGACGTGAAAAGCACCTATACCCAGCTTGGGGCGCTTGCGGGCGGGATCGTCTTGTTCTGCGTTATGATCCAGTTCCTGAGCGATCTTGACCGCGTAATGCGCTGGCGGCTGGCAATTGCGGGCTTTGCCATTCTGCTTTTCATAGCAAACCTGCTGCTGGCGCGCACGCACAACGGCGCGCGCAACTGGATTAAATTCGGCCCGTTAAGCGTGCAGCCCTCTGAATTTATTAAAATCGCCTTTATCTTTGTGGGCGCTTCCACGCTGGACCACCTGCAGACCGCCCGGAACTTAACCGGATTCATCGGTTTTTCCGCCGTCTGCATGGGCGCGTTATTTTTAATGCGCGACTTCGGCACGGCCTGCATATTCTTCGTAACCTTCTTGATCATCGCCTTCATGCGCTCCGGAAGCCTGCGTACCATCGCGCTGATCTGCTCCGTTGCGGCTTTCGGTGCTTTCCTCATTCTGAAATTCAAGCCCTATGTTGCGGACCGCATCAACGCCTGGGGGCATGTCTGGGAGCATGTGAACGACTCCGGCGGCTACCAGCAAACCCGCGTGTTAAGCTACGCTTCCAGCGGCGGGCTGTTTGGAATGGGCATCGGAAGGGGCTATTTAAAAAATGTGTTTGCCGGCACAAGCGACCTGGTTTTCGGCATGCTCTGTGAAGAACTTGGACTTGCCTTCGCGCTGCTCCTCGTATTAACCATCGCGTTCCTGATGTTTTACGCCCGTTCGGACGCAACCCGCAGCCGCTCCACATTCTACTCCATTTCCGCCTGTGCGGCGGGCGGCATGCTGCTGTTCCAAACCTGCCTGAATGTATTCGGTGCGACCGACGTGCTGCCGTTAACCGGCGTTACCCTGCCCTTAATCAGCCTTGGGGGTTCGAGCGTTATGGCGGTCTGGGGCCTGCTGGCATTTATCAAGGCGAGCGATGAACGCACTTACGCGGCAAGGAGGAAGAACTGATGAAAACGACCGGAATCCGCTCATTAATCCTCTGGATTCTGGGGATGTGCTTTTTTGTCGGGCTGGGATATCTTGTCTATGGCATGGTTACAAACGGCGCGACCTGGGCCATGCAGCCCTTTAACAAGCATCTGACCAGCGGTTCCCAGCTTGCAAACCGGGGCGAA
>JAAYWU010000114.1 GCA_012516295.1 Clostridiales bacterium
ATTTATCCGGAGGATCTCCACCTTGCGCCGCGGTCTGATCGACCTGGGGTACTTGGCTCGGATGAGTGACGGAAGCGTTTATTGGCTTAAAACAATTGATTTTTAAATTGGTTTCAAGAAAACTATTGACAATTCAGCTTGAATACCATATTCTATAATAAATATAATATAGTTCATGAAATGCGCAGATGGGGACGGAATGCATCTTAACCCGCTCACAGAGAGCCGCTGGTTGGTGGAAAGCGGTGCAGGTATTTGCAGGATATCACCCCGGAGCAGGCAGCTGAACAGAAATTAGTAAGCACGCCCGGTTTCTCACCGTTAAGCGAGAGTGCATTGTTGGATGCATATGAGATGCCGCTTTGGCGGCGAATTAGAGTGGTACCGCGGAGAAAGCCTTCGCCTCTAGGATTAGAGGCGAAGGCTTTTTTAATTCAGAACGGAAGAATGTTTTAAGGAGGAATCAGAAATGCAGTTAACGGGAGCACAAATCCTGATGGAATGTCTGCTTGAGCAGGGCGTGGATACCGTATTCGGGTATCCGGGGGGAGCCGTACTCAACATTTACGACGCACTTTATGAGTATAGGGAAAAAATCCACCATATTCGTACCGCTCATGAACAGGGTGCGGCGCACGCAGCGGACGGATACGCCCGTTCAACAGGGAAAACCGGCGTTTGCATCGCGACCTCCGGTCCGGGTGCGACGAATCTGGTAACCGGCATCGCTACTGCCTATATGGACTCCATTCCGATGGTGGCAATCACCGGAAATGTAAGCTGTGCGCTTTTGGGGCTGGACAGCTTTCAGGAGGTGGATATCACAGGCATTACCATGCCGGTGACGAAACATAATTTTCTTGTTAAACATATTGAGGACTTGGCGGATACCATCCGAAAGGCATTTTTAATCGCTGGAACAGGCCGCAAGGGGCCGGTGCTGGTGGATATTCCAAAGGATGTTACCGCGCAGAAGTATGAATATATTCCGCACGCGCCGCTTCCGGCCCCGAAAGGCGACTTCCCCTATGATGAGCGTTTCGAGCAGGCACTTGCAATGCTTGAAAAAAGCGAAAGGCCGTTTATCTATTCGGGCGGCGGGGTGATCGCTTCGGAGGCTTCGGGAGAGTTGAAAAAGTTTGCCGATCTTCTGGACGCTCCAGTTGCCTCCTCGCTGATGTGCCAGGGCGGTTTTGACCAGACGGATCCGCGCTATATCGGGATGCTGGGGATGCACGGGACGAACACCTCGGCGCTTGCCATCAAAAATTGTGACTTGTTGATCGCCATTGGCACCCGTTTTTCCGACCGCGTGCTTTGCAATGCGGACCTGTTCGCACAGCATTGCCCGATTATTCAGATTGATCTTGATACAGCGGAATTCAATAAAAATATTGAAGTCGATTTAAAGATGAAGGGCGATGCCAAGGAAATTCTCGCAAGGCTGAACCAGCTTCTTCCCCAATGCCAGCACAAGGGCTGGCTGGAACAGATTGCGGAATGGAAGGATCTGTATCCGCTTGAACAGGAGGCCGCATCCGATGGGGAGGTACTGCCGCAGGAGGTCATCGCAACGCTCGACCGGCTGACGGATTCCAAGGCGATTATCGTGACCGAGGTTGGGC
>JAAYWU010000115.1 GCA_012516295.1 Clostridiales bacterium
TTAAGGTACTGTGGTGTAATCAGGAACCAGCCCGCAACGCCCCTGACGCTCAGGCTATGTGTGAATGGAACACATTTATTATATACACCGAACCAGTAAATGAGTTTGAATAACAGAAAAATAGGACTGGTAAAATGTGGCGAGTTATTAATCTTTCATTTCTCCATTTGATTACCGAGAAATGTTGCGGCAACTTGGACCAGAGTGATTTCTGTTTGGTTGGGAACCTCTTCTTTTTCATTTTGCAAAAGAATTATTGCGCCGACAACATCACTGCTGGCAATGATCGGTGTAATCATTGCAGCATTCCGATTCATTTCTTCCACAGGCTTGAGCTGGGATTTTCCGTTATAGACATAGCTTTTGCGGTACTGCATAAGTTCGTCCACCAACGGTGTAATGCTTTTTTTCAGGTATTCCCTTCGGGAAATGCCCGCTGCGGATATAACGCGGTCACGGTCACAGACAAGCAGGGGACGATTCAAGTATTTGGAAAGTACTTCTCCATACTGCTGCGCAAAAGCAGACAGTTCGCCTGCCGGAGAATATTTTTTAAATATTACACTACCCTGGGAATCTGTATATATTTCCAGCGGGTCTCCGTTATGGATATGCATTGTATAGCGTATTTCCTTGGGAATGACTATGCGCCCCAGATTATCTATCCTTCTTACCATTCCGGTTGATTTCATTAAGTTAAACATCCTTTCATAGGGAATCATTTGTTAAATAGTAGTCTTAATATATTACCACTGCATTAAATTAACATGAAAATCAGATGATAATTTGCCAAAATAGTTTGAATTTTGTAAAAAAATGTCATTTATCTAAGATTGCCCTATGCTTTAAAATTATATTAAGCTTTTAATAAATTTTATGCAGCGAATCAGAATAAGGGCCGTTTGCTCACCGGTTAAGTTTAATGGAGAAAAAATCCTTGACCAACAACGGTTCATGGTTATTGATCAAGGATTTTTTAATTGGAATGTATATTATTTGCTCAGGAAATGCGTTGCCTCTTATTTGCCCTTACCAGCATTTTTTCAATTTCAGATACCGTCATCGGTTTGTAATAATAGTAACCCTGTATTTCATGGCAATTTACCCTTTTGAGGAAATCAATCTGCTTTTCTGTTTCCGCTCCGGTTGCCATGACATCAAAATCGAGAATGTGCAAATATTTTACAATTGATTGGATGATGGAAGCATCTAAATGATCCATATGATTCAGGAATTCCCTTGCAATTTTTATTCTGTCGATTGGAAGCGCTTTCAGATAAGCAAAGGAAGTATACTTTTTTCCAAAGTCGTCGATGGAAATATTGATATCGGAATTTTTTATTTTTTCCAAAGTTTCAAGAATGAAAGTGTTTTCTTTCATAATTGCGGATTGTTTGATCTCCAGTACCAAATAACGTGGTTCTAGTCCGATTTCTTCTAATATATGATTCACCTGGGCGACAAAATCTTTTTTTAAAAGTTGCTTCTCAGACAAATTGACGGAAACAGGAACAGTAATTAACCCGTTGTCCTGCCAGATTTTGTTTTGTTTGCAGGCAGTATACAGCACCCATTCTCCGATTTGTATGATTTGCCCGGTCTTTTCCGCAATCTGAAGAAATTTAGACGGTTCTATTTGCCCAAGAGTGGGGTGGTTCCACCTTAACAATGCTTCAAATCCAATGATGCTGTTTGTTGCGGTGTTAATCTCAGGCTGATATAAAATTTCAAATTCTTTTCTTTCCAAGGCATAATTCAGTTGCTCCGTTAAGTTTCTTTCTTCCACAATCTGGCTTTTAAGAGATGGCGTACAGATTACATATTTGTTTTTTCCCATTTCTTTTGCCTTTTATAAGGCGCTATCGGCGCTTTTTATAACCTCTGCTATTTCCTCGCCGGCATCCGGATAGGTAGAGATTCCCACACTAGTGGTAATGTTAATCTGCTGGCCGAAAATGAAGAATGGCTCGTGTATCATAGCGATAATTTGCTTTGCGATTGCTTCAAGATACTTTCGATCCGATACGTTTTGGGAAAGGACCAAAAATTCATCCCCACCCATCCGGGCAACGGTATTTACTTCGGAATCCAAGGTCAGCAGGCGTTCCGCAACCTTTTTTAACAATTCGTCCCCTGCCTGATGGCCGAGTGTATCATTAATATTTTTGAACTTGTCAAGGTCAAGGGAAAGGATGGCATACGATTGGTTTTTGTCTTTCGACATTTTTATCTGATTTACTTTTTCACTTAAATAGCGGCGGTTGGGCAGTCCGGTCAGCGGATCATAGTAAGCTAACGCCGCGATTCGCTGTTCGGCTTCCTTTCGCATGATGATTTCATTGTTCAACGCAATATTCGCCTTTTCCAGCTCCGAAACTTTTTCTTCCAGATCTTCCTGGATTTTATTAATTTCCGAGATGTCCTGAAAGATCATTACGACTCCGTTCCGATCGCCGAATTTGTCATACAATATGGAATAGGAAAGCAAAACCGGGATGGACTGGTTTTGTTTATTCTTCAGGCATGTTTTTATACTGTACTGTGTTGCGATATGCTTCAAATTTCCGATATCGGGCAGTATTTTCGTAATAACATTCCCTTTAATTTCCGCTTCTGAATATTGCAGCATTTCCAAAGCGCCCCTGTTGATTTGCAGAATTTGATATTCCTCATTCAGTACAATCAACCCTTCATTCATGATGCTTACAAATTCCAGAGCGAGATTTTGCGGGGACAGGTTTAAAAAATTATAGCGGTTCATCGCGAAAAAAATTGTGGCCATGGGCACGGTGGTGAGAATTACGCTGACAGGAGGTAAAACAGCGAACTGTATTTGCGGCAGAATCAAATCCGTACAGAACCCAAGAAGTGCAATGATGCTCATTGAGCCCAGGATAACCGTCGCCTGCTTTTTTTCTCTTTTTATTTTTGTGTTTTTTCTCCAGTTGTATAAAACAAGAATGGTAAACAGCAGGTAAATAAAACAATATGTGTCGAAACACCGGTCAAAAATTACGGAGGAGCTTTTGGCATTTGAGATATATACCCATCCTAACCCCGATTTTGACGGAACAAAATTTTCCTTGGTATTCGGGGAGACGAGGTACACAAAAGAACATATGATTCCGGGCATATATAGTAAATAAACTTTCCACCATTTATCAATAAAGCGATAGTTTTTTGAAACCATAAATACGAAATGCAGTAAGCAGCAGTAAAGGATGCACCATGCAAAACTGGAAATGCTCCGATACAGGGCGGCAAGCTGGCTGCTGGGCGCAGAAACCATGAGCGAGTACATAAACGCCCACCATGCCAAGGCAAAGCAATTCCAGAGAAAGACTTTGTTTGTTTTATTTTGCCGATCCATTTGATATGCGAGGAGGCCGATTGTTAGAAAAGCAAAAGTTGAAAACAAGTACAAAAACAATAAAATATTCATTTAAAACATCCTTTTTTTATGTAATTTGCTTTCTTGTTTCATTATATATCATACCATTTTATAATTACAATGGATAAAAAACGGGTTTTGTATGCAATAAATGTCGATGAAATTGTACGTATTAGAAAAAATACTTTAATTTTTTATTCCCATATGGTTGATTTTGCACTATTTTAATCATAGGTCAGCAAA
>JAAYWU010000116.1 GCA_012516295.1 Clostridiales bacterium
ACCAGAGCACACACAATCCTGTCCCGCAAATTTTCCTTTGTTATACCGCCCTGTTCCAGCCGTTGCCAGGACAGGTTTAACTGCTGCGAAATTTCCCTGTCCTCAAAAACATCCGCATCCAAAAATTTTGACAAAGGCTCGGATAAAGCCCTGTCATCCGCCAAAAGCCTTAATGCCAGCCAGCGGGGATTGATTTTCGAGCCAAATTTCCCCTCAAGCAGCGGCACTAAAAGCCCTACAGCCTCTTCTATATGCTCATCATATTTAACCTGATAAGGCTTACCGTTTCCGCCTTTTTCTATAAGCGTATCCACCGCCTGCATCAGCCTGTTTAAACTGCTCTTTTTTCTTGCAATTGTGCCTATTACCGGCACGCCCAGCCTTTGAGACAGCATATCCATATCTATATGGATGTTTTTCCGCTTCGCCTCATCCAGCAGATTTACGCAAAGCACGACATTTTTTGAAATCTCCATCGTTTGTAGCACCAGATTCAAATTGCGCTCCAGACAGGTTGCATCCGCCACAACAACCGTTGCGTCCGGTTCCCCGAAGCAGATGAAGTCGCGGGCGATTTCCTCCTCCTCCGAATTTGCCATTAAGGAATACGTTCCCGGTATGTCCACTAAAATATAATTTTTTCCGCCGTAATGATACTTTCCCTGCGCATTTGCAACCGTCTTGCCGGGCCAGTTCCCCGTGTGCTGGTTCAGGCCCGTCAACTGATTAAATACCGTGCTTTTCCCTACAGTTGGGTTCCCTGCCAAAGCAATGACTTTATCTTCCTCGCTGTCTTTTTCAATTTGAAGAATTCCGTCGCAGCACTTCAGAACCCCCGTACCGGTCGAATCACCCGATAACCCCATGATCGCCACCTCAACTGTAAAATAAAATATAGAAACGGAGGGCTTTTCAGCGATTTTCTTACTGAAACAGCCCTCCCTTTTTTATGCACTTACCATAATTTTTGACGAGACATCCGACCTTAACGCAATAACGGCACCGCGTATCAGATAGGCGACCGGATTCCCGGACGGGCTGGTATAAAGCGGTTCTATTTCTGTTCCGCTGATGACGCCAAGGTCAAGCATACGGCGCCTGAGCGCGCCGTCCGACCGTATCGATGTTACGCTCGCCCTTGTTCCAATCGGTAAGCGGTCTAATGATATTTCCTTGTTTTCCAAAAGAACGGCCTCCCTATTTGCCTTTATCAATCTTTCTTTAAGCCAAGATATGTTGCTGCCGCTAACATTGTTCCTTCTTAATAAGCGATTTTTCTCTCCCCCTTGTCCGTACCGCTTTTCCGTTTTCCGGTTTTGGCGGCGTTCAATGCCGGCCCATTGACAAACGGGCGGAGGGCGGATTATAATCAAAACTAATGGTATTAGTTTTGAGGTGTGGATATGCCGCGAAAAGGATTGACCAAAAGAAGAATCATAAAGGCCGCAATCGAGCTCATTGAAAAAAAGGGATGCTCGAATTTTTCCATGCGGGAATTGGCGGATACTTTAGAAATCAAAACAGCATCCCTTTATAACCATGTAAAAAATATAGAGGAGATTTACACGGAGATAAGTTATTATGCGATTGCTCTTCTCAGGCAGGTGCAGCTTTCCGCGATCGAGGGAAAAAAAGCGGATGACGCTGTCTTTTCCCTTGCGGTAGCATATCGGATGTTCGCAAAAGAACACCCCGAGCTTTACAAACTTATTATGAAACTGCCCACGACGAAGGACATCCTTTTGGAAAGAAGCGGGGCGCACATCGTCGAACCGATTATGCGGGTCCTTTCCTGTTACGAATTAAGCGAACGGCAAAAGTTCCATTGGCAGAGGGTGCTGCGCAGTATGATGCACGGCTTTATTTCGCAGGAGGAAGCCGGTTTCTTTAATCACCTCCCGATTGAAGCAAATGCAAGCTATCAAATTGCCATACAATGTTTTTTAGACGGGCTGCACGCAACAATAAAAGAAACGGTTGGAACAAACGGGGAATCCGATTTTAACCCGAGAAGATAAACACAGCTCAAGCTGCCTCTGAAAATAATTTACAGTTAGAGATGATTCGATAATGGATGATAAAGAAATAGAGCTTTTTGAAAAAACGTCTGTAACCAAAGCGGTAGTGTCCCTGGTTGTTCCGACGGTTATCAGCCAGTTGATTACTGTTTTATACAATATGGCCGATACCTTTTTTATTGGGCAGACCGGCGATCCGAATCAGATTGCTGCCGCTAACCTTTGCATGCCCATGTTCTTTTTACTGACCGGAATTGCAAACCTGTTCGGTATAGGCGGCTCGAGTCTGATTTCACGTTGCTTTGGTGCCGGTGAGAAAGAAAAAGCAAAGCAAACATCGGTTTTTTGTGTTTGGACATCTGTCGCAGTTTCGCTGATTTACGGAATCGTTGTTCAACTGTTCAGTCCGGTTATTTTACCGGCTTTCGGTGCCAATGCCGATACTTACGATTTCTGCAGAGAGTATTTATTCTGGACAGTTGCAGTCGGCTCCATTCCAACGGTGTTGAATGCGGAATTTGCGCATCTTGTCCGCGCGGAGGGTTATTCGAAGCAGGCAAGTTTCGGTATGATCCTCGGTGCGGTACTGAATATCATCCTTGACCAGATTTTCATACTCCCAATGAGGATGCAGATTGCGGGTGCCGCTTTCGCTACAATGCTTTCAAATCTTGCGGCTGCCTTTTATTTTATACTCTTTATTTTAAGAAAACGGGAGCATACGGTACTGTCACTAAATCCGCATTTCTTTACGGTGAAAAACCATATACCGTCGGAAGTCTTTTTTGTAGGGCTTCCAAGCACCGTAATGAGCCTAATGAGCACTTTTTCAAATATAACGCTGAACCGCCTGATGGCATCTTATTGCAATCAAGCAATCGCCGGTGTTGGAATAGCAAAAAAGATTGATATGCTGTCATTCGGAATTGCTACTGGAATGAGCCAGGGCGTGGTCCCGCTGATTGGATATAACTATTCTTCAAAGAATCATGAAAGAATGAAAAAAGCCATTCTCACCATATTTATCCTAAGCCTTTCCGTCGCTTTTGCCTTCACTCTGCTGCTGTTTACCTGTGCTCATCCGATTGTGAAAGCATTTATCGACGATGCGCTTACGGTAGAATACGGCAGGACATTTCAGCGTATCATATGCATTACCGGACCTTGCATTTCGGTAACATTAATCATTATCACGATTTTTCAGTCGATTGGCAAAAAATTTCAGCCGCTGCTTTTATCGCTTCTGAGAAAGGGCGGCCTGGATATCCCGTTTATGTTTATCATGAATGCATCTTTCGGCGTGAATGGCATCGTATGGGCGACCCCGATCGCCGACTTTGGCGCAATGGTTATTTCCATTCTGTTCTTTATCCCTGTTTGGAAAACCCTATTAGAGCACGAAAAATAATTCGATAGGCCGACAAAAGCCGAAATAATTCAACCTGACCACGCTGACTATGCTAATTAATCAGGCAAGGCTTCAGCAACCACAATTAAGCGCCAACTTTTTTCATCATAATGATTCATTTGATAATCCCCGTACATCCGTATATTTGTGAATCCGGCCTGTGGAAGCAGCCTTTTATAATCTTCATCAAGAAGAATTCTGTAAACAATATCATATTGGTTACTTTCCAAATGCTCTGCACTATGGAACAAATCCAATATATGAATCGTTTGAAACCGGCCATCTTGCTCTTTAACAAAAATTCGTGAAAAATACGGCCGATTAACAACGACTTAAATGGAAGGCAGAGTTAGTGTGAAATGGGGCGTTCCTTGCGTTAAAATCAATAACCCGTTTTTGTTCAATCGCTTCTTCATTGAGCGAAGAGCTATCAACAAATCCTCATCCGTATGTAAATGGGGTAAGGAGTTTGTGAGACATACAATTGCATCAAATGTTCTATCAAATGCCTGCTCTAAATATCGAAAATCACATTGGCATAATGGGATATTGCAACCTCTCTTTTGAAGATTTTTGTGCGCTACCTCAAGCATTGATTTTGAATAGTCCGAACCCCAAACATTGTATCCGGATTGTGCCAACATGAATAAATGCTGCCCTGTTCCGCAAGCACAATCCAGAACATTCTTAACTCCATGTTCAGAGAAAATTTTATTTAGAAATGTTTTCTCATCGCCCAAGTATTCTTCTATTGGCCCAAATTCGTCATAATCATAAGCAAATTTTTGATATAAATCTCTCATTAAATAATCCCCTTTCTATATACAGCTCTAATTGGGTTCTACCCATATGTGCGAAAAAGCCTTGCTAGACAAGGCTTTTTTGCATACTTACGCTTTCACCCTTGACATCAATACCACGCACTCCACATGTACCGTATGCGGAAACATATCCACCGGCTGGATGGCTTCAACGTGGTAGCCGCATTTCGTCAGATACAGCAAATCGCGCTCCTGTGTCTCGGGATTGCAGGAAATATAAACGACTTTTTTGGGGCCGAGCGTTACTAGAGAGGACAAAAAGGTTTCGTCGCTTCCGGCGCGCGGCGGGTCCATAAAGACTACGTCCGCATTTTCCTTTTCCCTTGCCATTTCCAGCATGAATTCACCGGCGTCCGCGCAGGTAAAGTAAGCGTTTTGAATTTTATTGCGCTTCGCGTTCGCAATCGCGTCGCGGACCGCATCTTTATTGGCCTCCACACCGATGACGCGCCCCGCCTGCCGGCTGGCGATCAGCCCGATGGTCCCGATTCCGCAGTAAGCGTCGATAACAGTTTCCTTCCCGGTCAGCCGCGCAAGCTCCATGGCTTTGCCGTAAAGGACCTCGGTCTGCACCGGATTGATCTGATAAAAGGATTTGGCGGAAATGCGGAACACACATCCGCAAAGGGTATCCTCTATGGTTCCAGGCCCGTACAAGACCTTTTCGTTCTCGCCCAGGACCAGGCTGGTAAAATGATTATTCACATTCAAAAGAACCGTTGTAATTTCGGGATGCTTTTTCAAAAGCGCCTTGACAAAATTGTTTTTCGATGGGAATACCGGCGTTCCCGCGACAAGGACAACCATTATCTGCCCGCTTGAAAACCCGCGCTTTACAAGCACATGGCGCAGGAATCCACGGCGGGTCACTTCGTCGTAGGGCTGGAGCTTAAACCCGGGCATCAGGTTCCGAATGGTGACGATGATCTCATCCGCCTTTTTATCCTCCGTCAAGCAGCTGCTGACCGGCACAATCCGGTGCGTACTGGACTGATATACGCCCGAAATAATCTTTCCCTTTCTGTCCGTACCAAACGCCGCCTGCACTTTGTTGCGGTAATGGTACGGATTTTCCATGCCTAAAATCGGGCTGACCGCATGGAATTTTCCAAGAAGCTTCTCCACCCGGTTCTGTTTCCATTGAAGCTGCCGGGCATACGTCATATTCTGAAGCTGGCAACCCCCGCACTTGCGATAAAGCGGGCAGGGGGCTGTTTTTTCCGTTAAATCTGTCACTATGTTAACTCCCATCGTATTTTCTGTTATAAAAAGCCTGCCATTTCCAGTATGAACCGAAAACTCAGGATTCCTGCTGCGCCAAATTCAGCATAACCGAGACGGTAAAGGTCCGGCTGTCATGCTGTATGGAGCAGGTGCCGTGATATTTTTCCGCTACCTTCTGCACGTTGGAAAGCCCGATGCCGCAAATTCCCCCTCCTGTTTTCACGGAGCGATAGACATCGTTTTCCTTGCGCACATAGCCGTTATAGGTATTGGATATTTTGATAAACAGGCAGTCCGCTTTTATCCTCGCATCGATGGACAAATCTTTCTTGACCGACGGGTCATCGATCCTTTCAAGCGCTTCCATCGCGTTGTCCAGAAGGTTCCCAAACAGGATACATAAATCCACGTTTTCAATGGGCAGCGACGGCGGCAGAAAAACGGACACCGAGGGCGCCACCCCCATTTCCTCGATTTTGGCCAGCTTCTGGGCGATGATAATATCAATAATGACGTTCCCGCTCTGATAAGGCAGCTTCGTATCGCAAATGTCCTGATATACGGAGGAAATGTAGCGTTGCGCCTCCTCGCATTGGCCGAGCTTCAGCATGGAGGAAACGCAGCGCATATGGTTCTTGATATCATGGCGTATTGCGATTACCTCCCGCTGGGAGGCTTCCAGATTCGTATAGTAATCTTCCTGCATTTCCAGCATTTTGCGGAACATCGCGTAGCGTTCGCTGGTTTCGTCCAGAACAACCGTTTTATCCAGCAGGTAAAACACCGCCAGCGCCATGCAGATGAGCAGGACCGCGGCGTCGCCGTACAACGGAAGGCTGTTCCGGTCCAGCGAATGGATAAAAACCCGGGTTACAATATAGAGCACGCCCGTCGGCGCCAAAAAGACAAAGAGCGTGTAGGGGATAATCTTATTTTCAAGCCGCAGCTTCCGAAAGCGCAGAATAACCGCTACAAAAAGCAGGAAGAACAGGCAGGCTGCAATCTGCGTTTCCGCCCCCAGCACCAGGTCGGACGGAAGCGCCGGAAGCGTCTGTTTTTCCAGCTTTCCCAATATAAAATAAACGGCGAAGAGCTTCCCGGCGTAATTCAGAACCACAAACAAGAAGCACGTAAGCGCTTTTATCTGAAGGTTCTCTTCAAAGTACACAACCGCCAGAATAAAAGTAAAGATCAGGTAGAATGGCGCGGTTGAAAACAGGGGGCAGTTGAGGCTGTACGATATGAACTGAAAAATAAAATAGGACAAAAGGCCGAGCAAATTGTATGTCTGCGTCACCTGCTTCTTCATCGTCAGAAACGCAGCGTAAAGCCGGTTTAAAATGATGGTTTCCGCCAAAGAAAG
>JAAYWU010000117.1 GCA_012516295.1 Clostridiales bacterium
ATGTTGCATCTATCTTCATACCGCTGCTGACATACGGGGCAATTTCCTTGAGGGTCGATCCCATGGAAACGCCCACAACGTCGCTGTCCTTCAGAATTCTTTCCAAATACTTTGCGGTAGCCTTTCCAAGCCCTGCTTTTAAATCATTTTCGTCGCTGCCGTCGTTGGTGATAATTACTTCCATCAAGCCAAATTTTTGTTCCAATTCTTGTTCAAGCTGTTCGATTTCATATTGTCTCTTATAAGAATTCTGTATCTCGACCTTAATGATCTTCTTCTCTCTGGATTCCTTTAAAAGCCGGGACACCGTCGGCCTGGAAATCCCAAGGATCTTGGAAATCTGCTCCTGCGTAAGGTACTGCTCATAGTACATTGTGCAGCATTTTATTAATAAATGTTCGTCTCCCACAATTTTTCTCATATTGACACCTCCTTATCTATTTAATCATTTGTTCAAATGTTTCAAACTTGTCAATTATTCTATAACATTTAACATTGGATGTCAATCAATATGAGAAAAAATTCTACGAAAGCAGATTGAGATCCGCAGTTCCGTATTTTCGGGAGATTTGGAAAATCGATTCAAGTAGTCCGAAAGCCATGACCGCTGCCATGGCTTCGAGGATGATTATTCGCCTATAATAACGATTTTGCATTTCCGCGTCCTTGGGCGCGTGCGGTCAAAATCGACAAAGTAAACATAACCGGTCGTACCGACACCCAGCTTCCCA
Source organism: Clostridiales bacterium (assembly GCA_012516295.1). Taxonomy (GTDB): domain Bacteria; phylum Bacillota; class Clostridia; order Oscillospirales; family Acutalibacteraceae; genus Caproiciproducens. The sequence goes on from JAAYWU010000117.1 coordinate 732, forward strand.
TCGGCAACCTCAAAGGTCTGGCTGGACCCGATTACGGTTGCCCGAAGGTGCGCATCGCCATTGAACAGAGCCATACGGTCTCCCCCCGGAAGATAAGCTTCCGCATCCGGCCATTTTTCCACTTCTTCATAATGCTTTGGTCCAGGATAACGATACTGGTCCGCGCTTACATGAGCCGGAATAATCTTTTCCAGTACGTCATTCAGATCCGCCTGCAGAAACTCATCGCCGTTTTCTGTAAAATCATGTACGAACTCTTCAAAAAATACGCCGCAGGTGGTATGGGGGGAAATCACGACACAGATTCCCTCTTTGATTCCGCTTTTCTCAATTGCCGCTTTTACCTGGGGCGTAATATTGATATAGGACGGTGTTTTCCCATGGGACTGCAGCTGCAATTGTTCTTTATATACACTCATCGCTTTATCCTCACTTGCTTTCCCGATTTTCGGCCGCTGCCTTTGCCATGGCACGTGCCATCTCCATAACGCGTTCACAGGGATCCGGCGCCTTCAGAATCCCGCTGGTTGCCCCGGTTCCATCCGCGCCCAGCTTGATTACGTTGTATACGTCCTCTGCTGTCGTGATTCCGGATGCAATCATCACAAGGATATTCGGGTCGATTTCACGAATCTTGGTTGTCGCTTGAACCACATAACTGTTATCCGCCACTTGTCCGGTTCCTATCAGTTCCGTAGGTTCGCAGAGCAGAATATCCGGTCCCAGCTTGGCAACGGCCAGGCCTTCCGCTACGGAATCCGCACAAACGACTGTCGCCATTTCAAGCTCTTTGGCACGCTTCATCGTTGCATAAAGCTCTGCTAAGGTCAGGGGATTCTCCGCATGGTTCAGGAAAACCGCCTCGGCCCCCGCTGCCTTTAACGATTCGGGAAGCACATGTCCCATGCCGCGTCCCGGCTTTAAGGAATCCATATGCTGTGCGGTCACAACGATATGGCTCGTGTTTTCCTTGATATAGCGGATATCGGCAAACGGGCAGGTGAACATTACTTCTACGCCTGTCTCTTCCGCCGCCTTATCCGCCGCTTTTGCAAGCTTTAAGCTCTCTTCGCCGTAAAGATAGGATTTCGGATTTACAATTAAAAAAGGGGTGTTTATCTTTTTCATGATTTCTTTCTCCTTATCCTGCCCTATCAGTCTTTATATTTCATTGTTTCAAACACATCATAGTAATGCTCCAAGCATTCCATCATGCCTTCTTTGATCGCCGTTGTAATATCATAGTAGTTCGTCTTTTCGGCAGACATGACCTTTTTATATCCGGCTACGATCAAATCCGTATAGATATTAATTTTGCTGATACAGCCCGTTGCGCATTTTTTCAGGTTCTCATCGCAGGAAGAAGATCCGCCGTGCAGCACCAACGGGGTATCAATGGCGTTTAGAATCTCTTTTAAGCGGTCAAAATCAATCACCGGCGTTCCCTTATAAGCGCCGTGTGCTGTCCCGATGGAAATGGCAAGGGAATCCACTTCGGTAAGCTCTGCAAACTTTTTTGCTTCCTCAACTGTTGTGTAAATGTTGTTGCAGTCTTTTCGATTGAGGTATTCGGTTCCTTCGCCCACGTGGCCGATTTCCGCTTCTACGACCGCCCCGTTTTTGTGGGCATATTTTACAATCTCACTCGTGCGGCGGACATTTTCCTCAAAACTTTCCGCGGACGCATCAATCATAACCGACTTAAACCCGTAATCGACGGCTTTAAAGATCACTTCTTTGGTTGTTCCGTGATCCAAATGAAGCACGACGGGCACCTTTGCTTTTTCAGCATAATATTTGCCGATTGCAAACGCATCATCCAGCGGCAGATACTCCTTGTGTACCTCTGCGAATGCCAAAATCAGCGGAAGACCCAATTTTTCTGCGCAAGCAACATGGGCCGATGCAGAAAGCTGATCTACATAATTCGGCGCCGGAAATGCAAAATTCTTTTCGCGTGCTATTTGATACAGTTCCTTGGATGTAATAATCATTTTTTCCTCCTGCTACGATAAACCCATCGGACAAAAGCATGCCTGACAGGCATGCTTTTCCCGATTTCGGATGTAATCTCTATTGGTCTGGCGTAAGC
>JAAYWU010000118.1 GCA_012516295.1 Clostridiales bacterium
ATGCAAACGTTATGACCATGTAATCAACAGCCTTGGCGGAATTGATTTACAGCTTTTGGGAATCGGCCATACCGGCCACATCGGTTTCAATGAGCCGGATTCCGATTTTGATAAAACCACACACAGCGTCAGACTCACACAAAAGACCATTGATGCAAATTCCCGCTTTTTTGAAAAGCCCGAGGATGTCCCTCACTATGCAATCACAATGGGCATTAAAGCGATTATGCAGGCGAAAAAGATATTGCTGATAGCAAACGGGGAAAGCAAAGCAGATATTTTGTACCGTTCCCTTTTCGGGCCGATAACGCCGCAAGTTCCCGCTTCCATCCTTCAGCTTCACAACGATTTAACGGTCGTTGCCGACGAAGCGGCGCTGAAGATGATCCGGGAGAAAAATCCCTCCGCGATCGGCTGATCAGCCAGAAGATTTACAGAGCGAACTCCGGTTCGCTCTTAATTTTTGGAATAATTTATGATATAATAAATCAACACAAAGAAAGGGAAGATGAACATTGAGCTTTGGAAATAAAATATTAAAGTACCGTGAGGATATACTGAAAGATTTGGCGGAGCTGGTTGCCATTCCCTCTGTCCAGTCTAAGCCGGAGGAGGGAATGCCGTTCGGCAGGGAAGTGGCAAGGGTCATGGACGCGTTTGTAAACATGGCGGACCGGATGGGCTTTGCAACGAAGAATGTCGGCGGGTATGCCGGCCACGCAGAATACGGCGAAGGAGACGAGGTCGCGGCCGTTGTTGCGCATCTCGATATTGTTCCGGAAGGGGAAGGCTGGGACACCGACCCGTTTACGCTTACAAAAAAGGGGAACCTGTATTTCGGGCGCGGCACCGCGGACGACAAGGGCGCGGCAATCGTCGCTCTTTACTGCTTAAAAGCCCTGAAAGATGAAAATATTAAGGGAAAACGCCGCCTTCGCGTCATTTTCGGCGGCGGGGAAGAAACAAGCAGCAATGATTTGGAAATGTATCTGAGATCGGAACAGATGCCGGTTATGGCCTTTACGCCGGATTCGGATTACGGTATCTGCAACCGCGAAAAGGGAATCATGCGCCTGACGATTTCCGGAAAAAGCGACAGCTCTGTTATAAAGAAATTTACTGCCGGAACGGTCGTCAATGCCGTACCGTCCAAAGCGGCGGCGGAGATTCTCTGCACGGAGGATGTCTGCCGGAAATTGCAGGAGGCCGCGAAAACAACGCCCGGCGATTTCCATATCGAGCGGACGGCGGACGGTGCGAAAATCACCTCCGCCGGAAAGGCGTCGCATGCCATGCAGCCGCAGGAAGGATTTAATGCCGCAACCCATTTAATGAAGCTTCTCGGCGTCGTTTTTAAAGCAGAGGAGCTGGGTACGCTTGCCCGGTTTGTTAATACAAAGATCGGTACGGAGCTTTACGGGGAATCCCTTGGTGTTTCGCAGCAGGATAAAGAATCCGGGCCGCTTACTTTCAATGTTGGTCTCGTAAATATAGGGGAGGGCGAAGATTCAATCGGAATTGATATTCGCTATCCTGTTACGGGAGACGGGGAGAAAATCTTTGCAAAAATCGCAGAAAATACCGCGGATTTTGGCTTGAAATGCGAATTGCAAACGCATTCGAAGCCCCTTTTCCTTCCGGAGGACAATCCGTTCATTTCCCTTTTGAAGGATTCATATGCCGAGATCACCGGGAAGCCGGCAGATGTATACGCTACGGGGGGCGGCACGTATGCGCGTGCATTTGAAGGCCGCGCTGTGGCGTTCGGTCCATTCTTCCCGGATGAACCGGATCGCCGGTTGCACAATACGAATGAAAACATTGACATTGACCGCTTTATGGTGCATGCGCAGATTTGCCTGGAGGCAATGTATCGCATGTTTACAAAATAAGCTGGTGTGATTATGGGGAAATACAGCCACATTACATTGGACGATATTTTGCACAATGAAGAAATCAATGCCTATATTGAACATGGCAATAAAAATCTTGGTGCCATTGGGTTTACGGAACACGGTTTTGCCCATGCAAAGCGTTCTTCCCATTACGCCAGTTACATTTTGCAGAAGCTGGGATATGACGCGCGAACCTGTGAGCTAGCCGCGATTGCTGGCTATATGCACGATATCGGCAATGTCGTAAACCGTTCCGACCACGCGCAGAGCGGCGCTTTAATGGCTTTTGACATCCTGAACCGCCTTCATATGCCGCCGGATGAGGTTGCCTTGATTGTCTCGGCAATCGGAAACCATGACGAGGAAACTGCCGCGGCTGTCAATCCGGTTGCCGCCGCGCTGATCCTGTCGGATAAAGGGGATGTGCGCCGGACGCGGGTGCGGGACAGGGAAACGGTTCATGCGGATATTCATGACCGTGTGAATTACGCCGTTGAACGGGCTGTCACCGAGGTGGATGAGAAGCAGAAAATCGTTGTGCTCGATATTACCATTGATAC
>JAAYWU010000119.1 GCA_012516295.1 Clostridiales bacterium
CAAGCTGGTGCTGATTGAAAGGGCAAAGGCGGCCGGCGTGCCGATTATCAGCTGTATGGGGGCGGGCAATAAGCTTGACCCGACGAAATTTGAGGTGGCGGATATCTATCAGACCTCGGTTTGCCCCCTTGCCCGCGTAATGCGAACCGAGCTTCGCAAGCGGAAGGTGGAGTCGCTGAAGGTCGTGTATTCGAAGGAGCCGCCGCTGACCCCGATGGAGGATGAGTCGAGCAGTTGCAAAAATCATTGTGTCTGCCCGCCGGGAACAAAGCGCAAATGTTCCGTCCGGCGCCAGGTTCCGGGAAGCAGCTCGTTTGTGCCGCCGGTTGCCGGGATGATTTTGGCGGGGGAAGTGATTAAGGACATTATAAAATAATGTGTTTTGGGAAAACAGGTTCCGATACTAGAACCATTTTTTGCAAAATGATTTCATTTTTGGGAAATTATGCAGATTCAGCCGCAGGCTTTCTGCAAAATACAAAAAATAATTAATATTCAAAGGATATTTGCAACTTTTCTATTGCAAACTTGCAGATATAATGGTAAAATAAAGACGTTTTCAGGCAAAGGCGCTTAACTTAAACATGTTGGGCGTCTGTCTTTTTATCCCGGACGCTTTGTTGCGTTAAAGCATTTTGGTGTTAACACGAAACATGAATAAAGAATTGAGTAAAAATATAGAAAAAGAAGAGAGGGTTATCAATGAAAAAGAGAACAAGACTTCTGTCGGTTGTACTCGCGGCAGTAATCGCCTGTGCCGGCCTGACGGCCTGCTCCGGCGGCAGCACGGGCAGCACGGCATCCGGTTCCGAGTCAGCCTCCGGGACCAAAAGCCGCGCGCAGGACACGCTGATTTACGCGCAGGGCGCGGACCCGAGAGGATTGGATCCCGCGCTGGTTGACGACGGCGAATCGGCAAAGATCATGGTGAATATTTACGAAGGCCTTTTAAAGTATGACAAGGATTCCACGAAAGTGGAGCCGTGTCTGGCGGAAAGCTGGGACGTCAGCGACGACGGGCTCACCTATACCTTCCACCTGAGAAAAGGCGTGAAATTCCAGGATGGTACGGATTTCAACGCGGACGCGGTCAAGTTCAACATTGAACGCCAGCTCCCGCCGAAGGTAACCGAGGATATGGGCTACGCCAGCTTTGTCTATGGTTCCGTAAAGAGCGTGGAAGCGGTCGACCAGTATACGGTGAAGATTACCATGAAGACCGCCTGTACGCCGTTCCTCAATAACCTTGCCATGAGCCTCGGCGCGCCGATGGTCAGCCCGAAGGCGCTGCAGGACAATAACAACAACGTGAACGAGCATCCCTGCGGAACCGGTCCGTATAAATTTGTGAGCTGGACCAAGGGGCAGAACGTTGTTTTGACCCGCAATGATAATTACTGGGGGACCAAGGCGGTTACCAAAAACGTTATCTTCAAATTTATTAAGGACAATTCCGCACGTGTGGTAGCGTTGAATAACGGCGAAGCAGACATTATTGACGGAATCGACGCCACCGTTGTAAGCCAGATTGAGAGCGCAGGCAACAAAATTTACGAAGCGCCCGGCATGAATATCAACTACTTGGCTTACAACACCACCAAAGCACCGTTTAATGACGCAAAGGTGCGCACCGCGATTTCGCAGGCGGTGAATGTTCCGGAGCTTGTAAAGAGCCTTTATCAGGGCTACGCCGACGCGGCGACTTCGATTCTGCCAACCTTCATGCCCGGCTATGACGCGGGAATCAAGCAGGCCGCTTATGACGTGGAAGCGGCGAAAAAAGCTTTGGCTGAGGCTGGCGTGAAGTCGGTGCATATGATTACCTATTCCAATCCGAGACCGTACAATACAGCAAACGGGCAGGCGCTTGCCGAAGCGGTTCAGGGGTACCTGAGCAAGGTCGGCGTAAATGCCACGATTGACGCGTACGACTGGACTACATACAAAGAGAAAGTAAAAGCGGGCGATTATGATATCTGCTTCTACGGCTGGACGGGCGACAACGGCGACCCGGATAACTTTATGAACCTGTTGGCCGACAAGGACCCGACCATGAACGTCGCGCGTTACAACAACCCTGATTTCAAGGCGCTGATCGACAAGGGCGTTGCCGCGCCTGCCGGGGACGAGAGAAACAAGATTTATACCGAGCTTGAAAACATGGCGGCGAAAGAAGCCGTATGGCTCCCGATTTCCCATGGAAAGACCCTTTGCGGTTACAGAAGCAATGTAAAAGACTTCTACTACCACATGACCGGCGTTGTGTTCCTTTCCGGGGTTTCCAAAGGTTAACCGGTATTGTTAGACAACGCAGAAATTTTCTGAATCGGTTCTGTAAATGCCGGAGGTTGTACAACTTCCGGCATTTCCTATTCGGATGAGCGAAAGGTTGTTAATCATGTTCAAATATATTGTCAAGCGCATTTTGATGCTGATCCCTGTCTTGCTGGGGGTTTCCATTATTGTGTTCTTAATTATGCGGGTCTTTTCACCGGACCCGGCCCCGATTGTTCTGGGTCAGCACGCAACAATAGAGGACGCCAACGCATGGCGGGCGGCAAACGGGCTGGATAAACCGATATATATCCAGTTCGTTGATTTTCTGAAAGGCGCTGTTACCGGCGACCTGGGCACTTCCTACTATACGAAAACGCCGGTAACGCAGGAGATATTTTCTCGGTTTCCGGCCACCATCGAGCTTGCGCTTGCCGCAATCCTTCTGGCTTCGTTTTTTGGAATCTTCATCGGAATAATTTCCGCCGTGAAAAAGAATTCCATCATTGACCACGCCGGGATGCTGCTCGCGCTGGTCGGCGTTTCCATGCCGATCTTCTGGCTGGGCATTTTGCTGATCATTCTG
>JAAYWU010000120.1 GCA_012516295.1 Clostridiales bacterium
ATGCAGGACGGGAAAATGAAGCTGGGAAGCTTCTGCATCAGCGCCGTCCGCAAAATGGATACCGATTTGCCGCCGGATTTGGTGCCCGGCTGTGCGGCAATTGCGCAATATGTGATGGATTATGTACCGAGCGAATCGACGGATGTTTACGGATTTGCCGCTTCGCTCTTTTTTGCTTTAACCGGCACCCTTCCGCAGGACGCCTTGAAGCGGCGAACGGACACGCGCCTTTTAATTCCAACAAGCATTCTGCGCAGCCTGCCGCCCCATGTGGTGTCTGCGCTGGCAAACGCATTACAGGTTTCTCCCGATAAACGCACCCCGACCTTTGAACGGCTTCGCGCCGAATTATCCGCCGCGCCGACGGTTACGGCGACAATCGAAGAAACACAGCGGATTCCGGGCGCGGGAGAGGACGGCGATCGTGAAAAAAAGGGTGTGCCGAATTTCGTATGGGTTATCCTGACCTGTGTCGCGGCACTCATCGTTTTTACAATTGTCGGGATTATCTGGATATCAAATTCTGATCAGAGCGGGGCCGAAACGCTTGCTTCGAGTACCTCGCAGGTGGAATCCTCTGAATCCGAAATTCCGGACAGTCCGCTGAACGCTGAGGAATCCGAGGACCCGAACCTGATTGCCGCGCCGAGTTTCATCGGCCAAAACTTTAAGGAGCTGACTTCCTCCGAGTCATCCTCCGCGGACCAGGATTATCAGGTTCTGCTTTCTACTAAGCAGTTCAGCGATACCATTCCGGAAGGCTGCATAATTTCCCAGTCGCCCGCGCCGGGAACAAAAATGGCAAAGGGTACGGCAATTGTTGTGGTTGTCAGCGAAGGCGCGGCTGTGCGCACGCTGCCGTCAATCACCGGAAAAACACTAGCGGAGGCTTCCGAGGCGGTCACCTCGGCCGGATTCACACCCACGAAAACGGAGGAGTACAGTTCCACCGTACCGGAGGGATTGGCAATCGGCTATAAGGACGTAAAGGAAGGCAGCCAGATGGCTTACGGTTCAGAGGTTGTTATTGTAATCAGCAAGGGGCCGGCAAGCGGCGGCGACGATACCACATCTTGAATATTATAAGTGGCAGAGGACCTGGAACGGCAGTTTCAGGTCCTTTTTTGCTGCTTATTTGCGCGGTATTCAGCAAGCAGCAGGTCAACCATCCGTCCGTAGCTTTTTACGCCGTCCTCCTGTTTGTTGGCTCGCAGGTAACTGTCGTTTACAGCGCTTGCCGCGACGGCAGCCGGGCCTTTAAACTGTTCCCAGTAAGCGTTATTGTCCGCAAGGTCGCGTTTTACGCCTTCGCCGAGCTGGGCATAGATCGTATTCGCCGTGCCGCTGTCGGCATCGTAGAGTGCGTTGTATGTATAAATAAAAGCCAGCATATTTCCGGAATATTGAAAATCGGGGTCGTCGCTGTATTCACAGGCAAGATAACCGATAAAATTGGCTTCGTCCTCGCGCATGTATCCGCGCAGGTGCGAAAGCTCATGGCACATGGTTGCCGGTATGGAGAACTGCGGGACATCCACATTGACATTGGCTTCAAAAGTAAATGGAAAAAATATACCCGTAATATTACACCAGGACATCAGCCGGGAAGCGATTACCGGTTTCGGTTGCCCGTATCCCGCCGGAAGCAGGGGGTGTTGCCGATGGAGTTTTTCAAATGCCGCCTGTGCTTTTTTGGCGGTTTCATAAATATTCCCGCTAGTCCGTTTTGTTTCGGATTTCCCGTCGGCTTTCTCTTCCTTGCGAAGAGCGCTGACCTTTTCGCCCAGAGCGCTGCACAGCGCGGTAAGCTCGGCCTTTGACGATGGGCGGATTTCCAGCCCGGACGTCTGGGCGAATGTATACCGGCTGTAGTTGATTCCGCAGCTGAGCATAAATACAAAATAAAGGACGCTGGCAAGGCATACGGGGGTAATCAGGGAAAGAAGAAGAACCCGCCCGCGGCTGCCCTTTGCTTTTTTGATTTTTATGACGCAGACGATCAGATAAGCTGCAGCGCCTATCACAAGCAGCACAATCAGCAGTTCCGCTATGGAAAACGGAGCAAGCGAAGTGATAAAATTTATACCTTTCGACAACACCGGGTAGACGGTTACGGCATACCATTCCGCAAAAGCAGGAGCACGCGAAGCGATGAACGAAAGCAGAAACGCGGCCGGCGCAAAAAGGAAAAGCCATAACCGCTTATAACAGACTATTTTTTTCATTTTGACACCTCCGCTTTCGTTTATTGTAGTATATCGTCGAAGAAGCGTCAATGGAATCAAGACCCAAGGGGAGCATTTTGATAAAAGCATAGAAGGAAGGGGCTTGTGCCATATTTATACAGAATATGAGTTGCCTATATATCTTAAAAATGGTATGATAAAAAGGAATCTTTATTTGCAAAGGGGAGGCTGGCGCATGAAGTTTTTCATTAAGCAGAGCACCGGTACAGATGCTCTTTTTACGATTCTCGATACGCTGGGTCAACCTGTTTATCGTGTTACCGGTGATTCGCTTGCCATTGGCAGCAAGTTTTATTTGATTGACGGCAATACGATTGAAGTGGCTAAAATTGTAAGCTTGGGCCTTACGCCGAAGTCGAAATATACGATATACATTCATGATAAGGAATGCGCCCGTGTAAACTGGAGCTTTACGTCGGAACACCATCCGGTCAAAATCAAGGGTGTGAACTGGCGTTTCCGCGGCGATTTGGTTGAACGCTCCTATGATTTGATCGATGCAGATTCAGCGGTGGTCATGTCCCACGGGCGGTGCTGGAATGAAAACGGCGATTGCTTTGCCGTTGACATTGCCAACGAATCGGATGTCCTGCTTTGTTTGTGCATTGCGGTTATTCTGGACAGCACGGTTATAGCGGGTTCCGCGAAGGCTGTGCCGGCAAACTGACGCAATTTGACAAACCGATATTGTAATGCCATAATATAGTATTATGGTGTTTTTCGATCAGGGGCAGCCGGACGAGCCTGTCTTGAAAATGGATATTGGCGCGGCGTTTTTGGCGACACATTATTTTGAATACAGGGGAAAACCCAGGAGGGAAATCTATGAGCAGGGAACTGGCAAAGACTTATAACCCGCAGGAAGTCGAGGACAGAATCTATGACTTCTGGCTTTCCGGCGGATATTTCCACGCACAGGTGGATCCGGAGAAAAAACCGTATACAATCGTAATCCCGCCTCCAAACATTACCGGGCAGCTTCATATGGGACATGCCCTGGATGAAACTTTGCAGGATATCCTGATTCGCTGGAGAAGAATGCAGGGGTATTCGGCGCTTTGGGTGCCGGGAACCGACCATGCTTCTATTGCGACGGAAGCCAAAATTGTTGAAGCGATGCGCAAGGAAGGCCTGAAGAAAGATGATATCGGGCGCGAGGCATTTTTAAAGCGCGCATGGGATTGGAAAGAAAAATACGGCGGACGCATTGTTGAGCAGTTGAAAAAGCTGGGGTCCTCCTGCGATTGGGACCGTGAACGGTTTACACTTGACGAAGGCTGTTCCAAAGCGGTTCGTGAGGTTTTCGTCCGCCTTTATGATAAAGGACTGATTTACCGCGGTGAGCGAATCATCAACTGGTGCCCGCACTGCCGCACTTCCATTTCCGATGCGGAAGTGGAATTCAGCGAGCATGACGGTTCCTTCTGGCATCTGAGCTACCCGTTCAAGGATGGCAGCGGTTACATCCAGCTTGCCACAACCCGTCCGGAAACCATGCTCGGCGATACCGCCGTAGCGGTGCATCCGGAAGATGAACGCTATGCGGACCTTATCGGCAAAACGCTGATCCTTCCGATTGTCGGGCGCGAAATCCCGGTAATCGCCGATACGTATGTTGAGCGTGATTTCGGAACCGGCGTGGTAAAGATTACCCCGGCGCATGACCCGAACGACTTTGAGGTCGGTCTGCGCCACAATCTGCCGGTCATCAATGTGATGGACGAAAGCGGCAATATGAATGAAAATGCCGGGAAATACGCGGGAATGCCTTCGCTGGAAGCGCGTGAAAAGATCGTGGAAGAGCTGAAGGAAAAAGGATTTTTGGTCGCGGTAGAACCGATTAAGCATAACGTTGGTTCCTGTTACCGCTGTGGAACCGTGGTGGAGCCGCGGGTTTCCAAGCAATGGTTTGTAAAAATGAAGCCGCTGGCGGAGCCTGCGATTCAGCAGGTGAAGGACGGCAAGACCAAATTTGTTCCGGAACGCTTTGAAAAAATCTATTACCATTGGATGGAAAATATTAAGGATTGGTGCATATCGCGCCAGCTTTGGTGGGGGCACCGTATTCCGGCCTGGTACTGCCAGGATTGCGGCGAAATGATTGTTGCGCGTGAAGAGCCCCACGTGTGCCCGAAGTGCGGTTCCAAAAATCTGAAGCAGGACGAGGATACGCTTGATACCTGGTTCAGCTCCGCGCTTTGGCCGTTTTCCACTCTGGGATGGCCGGATCAGACCGAGGACTTGAAATATTTCTATCCGACCGACACGCTGGTTACCGGCTATGATATTATCTTCTTCTGGGTTGCACGCATGATTTTCTCGGCGATCGAACAGACAGGAGAGGTGCCGTTCAACACGGTGCTGATTCACGGCCTTGTGCGCGATGCGCAGGGGAGAAAAATGAGCAAATCGCTCGGCAACGGGGTAGACCCGCTTGAAATTATTGACAAGTACGGCGCGGACGCGCTCCGCTTCACGCTTGCCACAGGCAACAGCCCCGGAAACGATATGCGTTTCTCCGACGAAAAGGTGCAGTCTAGCCGCAATTTTGCCAATAAGATCTGGAATGCGGCCCGCTTTATCCTGATGAATATTGACGGCCATGATGTTAAGAATAAACTTCCGGACGAGCTCGCCACGGAGGACCAATGGATCGTTGACTCCTTTAATCGCGTTACCAAAGAAATTACGGATAACCTTGAACATTTTGAACTGGGAATTGCTGTACAGAAGCTGTACGACTTTTTATGGGATGAATTCTGTGACTGGTATATTGAAATCGCAAAGATACGTTTGTATTCGGAGGACGAAAAGGCAGCGCAGAATGTGCGGCAGGTGCTTGTCTGGGTCATGAGCGGCACTTTGAAGCTGCTGCATCCGTTCATGCCGTACATTACCGAGGAAATTTGGCAGTCGCTTCCGCACGACGGGGAAGCGATCATGGTTTCTAAATGGCCGGAATTTGAGGAGGCGCACTGCTTCCCGCAGGCCGCGGACAATATGCACAGCATTATGGATGCAATCCGCGCCGTGCGCAACCGCCGTGCCGAGATGAACGTGCCGCCGTCACGCAAAACCCGCTTGTTCATTGCAACCGGCTCCAAAAAGGTGTTTGAAGACGGCGTTGAAATCATGAAGAAGCTCGCTTATGCAAACGAAGTGGAAATTGGGGAAGAATTTGAAATCGACGGTGCGGTGACGATTGTTACTGCGGATGCAAAGCTCTATATTCCTATGTCGGAACTGGTAGACAAAAAGGCGGAACTGGAACGCCTCACCAAGGAACTGGAATCTGCGCAGAAGCAGTATGCTAACGCACAGGCGAAACTTGCCAATGAGAAGTTTATTTCGAAAGCACCGGCAAATGTTGTGGAAGGCGTAAAGCAGAATGCGGAGAAGCTCAGCGAACATATTGCGCTGATTCAGTCCAGCATTGAAGCTTTGAAAGAATAGGAACAGGAAGGCGGACATTGCGTCCGCCTTTCATTTTCGAAATGTAGGTGAAATCATCAATGACTTATACGGAAGCATTAGAGAAAATATCATCGCTGGAGCGCTTCGGCTCGAAACCGGGTCTGGAACGGATTCAAAAACTGCTTCAAATGATGGGAAACCCGCAGGACAGCCTGAAATATGTGCATGTTGCCGGCACGAATGGAAAAGGCTCCACCTGTGCGCTGATTGCCTCGGTTCTAAAGAAAGCCCGCTATAAAACCGGATTGTTCATTTCGCCCTATGTCACGGATTTCTGCGAACGGATGCAGATCAACGGGGAGAAGATATCCCATGAGGAATTAGCCGAAATGGTGGAAAAGGTTTTTCCTCTGGTAGAGAAGATGAATCAAAGCGGGGAAATCATTACGGAATTCGA
>JAAYWU010000121.1 GCA_012516295.1 Clostridiales bacterium
CGGATTCCGGATCAAGCCCGCTGGTGGGTTCGTCCAAAAAGAGAACACGCGGACGGTGAACCAGGGAGCGCGCGAGCGACAGACGCTGCGCCATGCCGGTGGAATATTCGCTCAGTTTCCGGTCGCGGGCATCCCACAAATCCAGGCTCTTCAGCAACTCGTCCGCCCGCCGGTCACCCTCCTGCCGGTCCATGCCAGCCGCCTGCGCAAAAAACTGAAGATTCTGCTTTCCCGTCATTTGGCCGTACATCCTCGCCGTCTCCGTCATCACTCCGCAAATCCGGTGAACGTCGCAGGGGTGTTCTATCGGAGACATATCAAACACGGTACATGTACCCTTCGTCGGCTTCAAAAGGCCTGTAAGCAGCTTGACCGTTGTTGTTTTTCCCGCTCCATTCGGGCCCAAAAAGCCAAAGATGCCGCCCTGCGGGATATCAAGGCTTAATCCGTTCAAAGCGGTGATTTTCCCATCATAGGTTTTCGTAAGGTTTTCCATATGAATCGCAGCCAAGAGAATCCCCCCTCTCTTTATTCTTGGGAATTAACATCCATTTTAATCTTAGAAAGCCATGCGGTTCTTACATATTTCCGAGCATTTCCCGCTTAGAATCAGTAATAGTTCTTCTCAACATTCTTTCCAAGCTGCTGAACCAAACCGCAAAGCTCTTCAATCAGCTTGACTTTAATACTCAGGTCGGCCGGAAGGCCGGGATTCTGGTGCGCGGGATTCACCGCTTTTCCGATATAGACCGTTAAATCCGTACAATCCTCTAAAAGCATCTTTGCCAGCATAGCGGCTCCGTTCGGTTCGTCAAGCCTGCGGAAATAATAGGAATCCGGCTCCTTTGATATGTAATTTCGCAGGATCTCCACTACCCGGGTCAGCGTTAAAACGCCCTCGGTAACAAGGTCGATCCCTTCAATCCTTCCGGTCGGCGGGATATCCGGATCGGTATAGTTGATTGTGGTTTCCACCTTGCGGTTCAGCACCCTGGCGACGATGTTCGCGCTTGTCCCGCCGCAGACAATCCGTTTGCCCGGAGAGGTCATAAAGTCATGTACCATGCGGCCGTCGTCTTCCTTTCGGACAGGCGGCCCGGAAAGCAAATTCACTACGCTGCGCGGTTCAATCTTCAAAATCAAACCGGTGGAATCATCTCCCGGTTTCCCAAGATATAATTCATCCACGGCCTCCGACAGCGACACCGCCAGCCGGGGCGCGGAGGTCTCTTTCTGCGATGTTCTGGCAAGCCATGCGGATACATTATCCCAATTCCAGCCGAAATTCAGCGCCTGCCCCACGCCGGCATAAATCACGCCGTCGCTGACAAGAGAAATCAGATCGCCGGGCTGCACGGAAAAGCGGCTTACCGTAACATTTTTCCCGGCACATTCCATCACCTCGGAGCAATCCTCCAGAGAAATCACTTTCCCGCCGCGCACGAAAATACAGGGCGGGTTGTCAAACTCCACCAGCGAAGCCTTGCCGCTGTCCGTTATTTTAATTACGCTGAAGGTAGAATAGGCGAGCTTGCGCTCATTGCACACAGGCAGCGTTTTGGCAACCGTTTCCACCGCCTCGACCAAAGCCGCACCCTCTTCCAGCATGGTGGAAAGGATACTGCTTGTCAGCGTGGAAAGGATATTCGCTTTCACCCCGCTGCCGAGCCCGTCCGCAAGCACAGCGATTGTCGCGTCCTTTGTCCTTGTAATCTGAACCTTGTCGCCACAAAGCTCTTCGCCGTACTTGTTCAGGCTCCGATATGCCGCGTCAATATGCATTTTCATTGATTATCCCCATCATACACAATCATATTTTTTAGTTTCGTCAGCGTCACCTTTGTCTCCGCTGTGGTTTCACCAAGCAGGCTGGCAATCTGCTGCGCGGCGACCATCTGTTTGTCAATTACCTTCTGGGCCATTTCCATGGTATCCTTCCGGAGCCGGTACTTATTTTCCAGCTCCATTTCCTCACGGGTAATATCCTTGAAAATGCCCATGGCGATATTTTCCTTTTCTATGTAAACAATGGTCTGCATCGTCGTGATTCCGTACTCTTTAAGATGGACCTTTTTATCCGGTAAGGATTTCTTCTCATCAAACACATTCTGAAAATCGGAAGAATCCATAATTTCATAAATACATTTCTGCAAAGCTTCATGCCTTGTAATTTTAAACGCCTTTTCCGCCGCGGTGTTAAACTCAATAATATTTAAGTCTTTATCCACAATCAGCGTAATATTGGGCGTTTCCGTTAAAACGCAGTTGGAAAGCGATTCGGCGCGCTCCTTCATATACGGCATACACATGGTCAGCTCCGCGCGGTTCTGGTAAACCGCAATCGCCTTGTCGCGGCAGGTCGGGTAACCGCAGGAACCGCAGTTCAATTCATCTTCCGGCGATTCCTTTCCTATTTTGGATAAAATCAGGCGAATTGTCTCTTCGTCCGGAATCTCTTCTTTGATCGAGCGGTCCAAAAAGCGCTTTTTTAACGGGATAACTTCCGGCAGTCCCGGGTAATCCCCTTCGTCCTGTTTTGCGTAGTTCCGAACTTTGATAAGGGAGGAAAACCGGGACGCGGAATCTTTCAGGGAAACCGGCCCGTTAATGCAGCCATCCGTGCACATGTTGACTTCGATAAAGCAATGGTCCAATTCGCCGCGTTCCAATGCCCTGCAAAGGTCGATAACTTCCCCGGAACCGCTCACGCTGAGCATTTTCCATTCGCCGGTATCGCCAACCGCACGCAGGGAAGCCAGAATTCCCTGGGAAATCGGATACATGCGCAGGATTTTTGAACTGGAATTCAGGAAGGAAGCTTCCGGCGCATCCATAATCTGAATCCCGTCCTGCTCCAGCCAGTTGGCTAAATCATCGAAGGTAAGCACGGCGCTTACCTCGCTGTTGTGGCGAAGGTCGGCGGCTTCATCAATTTTGGCAATGCATGGTCCGGCGAAAACGACACGCACCCCGCTGCCATAGGTTTGCTTCAACAGCCGCGCATGGGCGATCATCGGGGAAACAACCGGAGCCATCTGTGGAATCAAAGAAGGATAGTACAGCTCAATCAGCCTGTTTACCGATGGGCAGCAGGTTGTAATTATATTTTTCATTTCGTTTTTCTGCATCAGCTTATGGTATTCCGCGGTTACATACGCCGCCCCCATGCTGGTTTCGGCAACTCCGTAGAATCCAAGCGCTTTCATTGCGCCGGCAAACTTTTTGGCCTCGTCAAACGCAAACGAACCAATATAAGAGGGCGCAATGGAAAGGATGACCTTTTCTCCCTTCTGAATCAGTTCCTTTACCAATGCGATATCGCTGTTCAATGTCTTCGCATTCTGCGGGCACTGCTCCAGACAGGTACCGCACAAGACACATCTCCGCTCGATAATCTGTGCCTGAGCGTTTTCTACCTTAATGGATTTGACAGGACACACCTTCACGCATTTATAACAATTTTTGCAGTTTGCCGCCTTCAATCCGATAATTGCCATCCGATCCACCCCTTTCCACCTTTAATTGATTCGTTTCAGAATTACGTCGTTAAAAAACAATTCCGCATTGAGAGGGGCGACATTGAAGCGGTCGCTGTCCACGCAGACACAAACACCGTTTTTCGAGCATTCCCCCATACAAAAGGAACCCTTCAGGGTTATTTTATCCTCCAAACGATGCAGAGAAATCAGCCGTTCCAATATTTTAATAACGTCACGCGAGCCTTTCAAATGACAGGAGCTTCCCACACAAATCGTGAGCTCCAAATCTGTCATCCTTTCGTTCTATATTTGCTACCGATATGCACCGCCGGGAGCCGCAGTAAAAGCCTTCGTTTTATGC
>JAAYWU010000122.1 GCA_012516295.1 Clostridiales bacterium
ATATAAATATTCCGTAGGGCAGGACAATACAAGGGACTATCCCACGAAGCTGTATTCCCTTTTGTCCGATTCCGCGGTACAGATTAATTTCGCCGGCAACATGGTTATTGTTAAGTGCTTAAACGGCATGGCACAGGCTGTCTGTGTGGCAATCGACTCCATGCATTTGCCGAACATTATCGGTACTCTTGCGGGCGATGATACGATCTTTATTGCTGTAAAAAATGAAGAACAGGCACAGCAAATGGTAGCCGAATTGAAAAAAATGGTTGGGTGATTGCCATGTTGTCTCAGCTTTATATAGAAAATATTGCAGTGATTGAAAAAACCGGAATTGATTTTCATGAAGGATTGAATGTCTTAACGGGTGAAACCGGCGCGGGCAAATCCATTGTGATCGATTCCATTAACGCAATCCTTGGCGAAAGAACGTCGCGCGAATTAATCCGTACCGGCGCTCGTTCCGCCTATGTCACCGCGATTTTTTCGAATATAGGGGAACAGGCAGTTCGGCAGATGAACGAACTTGGGTATGCGCCGGAGGAAGACGGGAGCGTCATGATCCAGCGCGAAATCCATATGGACGGCAAAGCCGTCTGCCGCATAAACAGCCGCCCGGCAACCGTATCGGTTTTAAAGGGAATCGGGCCGTTTCTTATCAATATCCATGGCCAGCACGAAAGTTATGATTTGCTTTCTCCCGATTTACATATCCGCTACATTGACCGGATGGGCGTTCCGGAAGATCTCATCCGAAACTATCAGGATGCTTATGAAGCTATGAATCAAATCAAAAAGAAACTGGATTCCACCCAAATGGATGAGGCGCAGAAAGCAAGGCAAATGGACTTGTTAGCTTACCAGATTCAGGAACTGGAGGCCGCCGACCTGCGCGCCGGGGAGCAGGAAGAGCTGAACAAGAAGCGGACCAGATATTTGAATATGGAGAAGATTGCGGACTCGGTCTATACCGCAAAAGCCGCTCTGCACGGGGATGAAAACAGCGAAGGCGCTTTGGCTGCTATTTCCGCCGCGGCGGGCGCTCTGGCCGAGGCGGAACCATATTATCCGGAAATTCATGATCTGACGGAAAGAATCACAAATATTCAATATGAATTGGAAGACTGCGGCGAGGAAATCCGAAATTTAACGGACGGATTGGAATATGACTCGGGTGAACTTGATAGGATAGAAACAAGACTGGATGTCCTGTACCGGCTGGGGTTAAAATACGGCGGTACTGTCGAGGAAATGCTTGAA
This sequence comes from Clostridiales bacterium, assembly GCA_012516295.1. Taxonomy (GTDB): domain Bacteria; phylum Bacillota; class Clostridia; order Oscillospirales; family Acutalibacteraceae; genus Caproiciproducens. The sequence goes on from JAAYWU010000122.1 coordinate 1,261, forward strand.
TTCCTCGAAAATTCCAGAAAGCAGCTGGAGGATATCCAGCTTTCCGATGAAAGAACGGCCCAATTAACAAAGGAATATAACGAAATGAAAGCACAGGCCGAAAAATATGCGGAAGAAATTTCAGCCTGCCGCAAAAAGACTGCGGATGCTTTTGTTATGAAAGTGAAAAAGGAATTGCGCTTCCTCGATATGCCGAACATTGATTTCCAAGTGGAACGGGAACGCTGTGAACTGAATTCTCTTGGCTGCGACAAGCTGCAGTTTTTAATATCGACCAATCCGGGCGAACCCGCAAAACCGATTGCGAAAATTGCCTCCGGCGGCGAACTGTCGCGTATTATGCTGGCAATTAAACCGGTTTTGGCCGATAAAGACGATATTGATACGCTGATTTTCGACGAAGTGGATACCGGCGTCAGCGGAAGCGCCGCCCAAAAGGTTGGGCTGAAGCTCCGCGAGGTTTCCAAAAACCGTCAGGTCATCTGTGTTACGCATTTGCCCCAAATCGCCGCATTGGCAAATACCCAGTATCTGATAAAAAAGCATGTGAAGGATAATAAAACCTTTACCAATGTGACGGAATTGGATTTTGAAGGCAGAAAACAGGAATTGGCAAGGATTATGGGCGGCTCGCAGATTACGCCGCTTTTGCTTCAGAATGCCGAAGAAATGCTTCAAATGGCAGAGAACCGGGAATGAGGCTTGACAGAAGCAATTTGATTCGATATAATGCATAATAACAGCAATGAAGGGAAGAAGTACTCCGACCATACGGCAAAGAGAGCCTGCGGGTGGTGTAAGCAGGTGCGTCAATCGGACGAAATACATCCCGGAGCTGCCGGGCTGAACGGTATCCATTAGGTCCGGCCGTGATAGCGCACGTTACAGCGCGTGGGTATTATTTGTACCCGTGAGGCCGCATCTGTGAAGCTGCGGCGAACTGAGGTGGTACCGCGGTTATTCCGCCCTCTGCAAATAAGCAGGGGGTGTTTTTTTTACCCCCTGATGAAAAATGGAGGAAAAAAACATGGGAGTATTTGAAGAACTCAAAGAGAGGGGCTTAATTGCCCAAATGACGGACGAGGAGAAAATTCGGGATCTTCTCAACAACCACAAAACGACCTTTTACATCGGTTTTGACCCGACGGCGGACAGCCTTCATGTCGGCCATTTCGTGCAGATAATGGTCATGGCCCATATGC
>JAAYWU010000123.1 GCA_012516295.1 Clostridiales bacterium
AAGGCGCTGGGATTTATTGATCTGAATGATGGCAGTTGTTTTAAAGGAGTCCAGATCGTTTTTGAAGCGAATCGGATTTCCAATTTCACAGAGGTTACAAAATTGAACGTCGGTTCAGCCCTTGTGGTAACCGGCGAGCTGGTTTTAACACCGCAGGCGAAGCAGCCGTTTGAAATTCACGCGGATAAAATTGAGGCGGAAGGGCTTTCCTCTCCGGATTATCCGCTACAGAAAAAGCGTCATTCGCTGGAGTTTTTACGCACGATTGCGCATTTGCGCCCGCGCACCAATACGTTCAGCGCTGCGTTCCGCGTGCGTTCGGCCGCAGCCTTTGCCATTCATAAATTCTTTAATGAAAATGGATTTGTTTACGTCCACACGCCGCTCATTACCGGTAGCGACTGCGAAGGTGCCGGCGAAATGTTCACCGTGACTACACTTGCCGCGGAGAACCCTCCGCGCAAAGAGGATGGAACGGTCGATTATTCCCAGGACTTTTTCCAAAAACACACCTCCCTTACGGTTTCCGGCCAGCTTGAGGCGGAGTGCATGGCGATGGCGTTTGGAAAGGTCTATACTTTCGGGCCGACGTTCCGCGCTGAAAAGTCCTATACGCAGCGTCACGCGGCGGAATTCTGGATGATCGAGCCGGAAATTGCGTTTGCGGATTTACAGGACAACATGAAGCTTGCCGAAGCGATGATGAAATACGTTATCAAATATGTTATGGATACCTGCCCGGATGATATTGCGTTTTTCAACCAGTTTATTGATAAAGGACTTGTTGATCGCTTAACGAATGTCGTCAATTCGGATTTCGCCTGTGTTACCTATACGGAAGCCATTGAAATTTTGAAAAAGAACAATGACAAATTTGAGTATAAGGTAAGCTGGGGAAGCGACCTGCAAACGGAACATGAAAAGTATTTGACAGAGCAGGTGTTCGGAAAACCTGTTTTTGTAACCGATTATCCGAAAGAAATCAAAGCCTTCTACATGCGTTTGAATGATGACGGAAAAACAGTTGCCGCAGTGGACCTGCTTGTGCCGGGTATCGGCGAGATTATAGGCGGCAGCCAGCGTGAGGAGCGCATGAAAATTCTTCAGCAAAGGATGAAAGAATTTAAGCTGAACGAAGAAAATTACTGGTGGTATCTGGACTTAAGGCGTTATGGCGGAACAAAGCATGCGGGCTATGGCCTTGGCTTTGAGCGCCTTGTAATGTATTTAACCGGGATTGCAAATATCCGGGACGTATTGCCGTTCCCGCGTACAACGGGGACCGCGGAATTTTAGAAAGGATGTGTTTATTATGGCAATGTGGAGAGATAATCTGAAAATCGGTGTGTCGTCGATTGACGGTCAGCATAAAGAGCTGTGCGACCGGATTGACCAACTCTTTGCCGCGTGCAATCAGGGCAAGGGAAGAGAGGAAATTCTTAAGACGTTGGAATTCCTTGAAGGGTACACCATCAAGCATTTTTCCGACGAAGAAAAGCTGCAGCTCAGCAGCACCTACCCGAAGTACAAAGAGCATAAGGAAATGCATGAATTTTTCAAGAAAAAAATTGCGGATTTAAAAAATGATATTACAAAAAACGGTGCGTCCATAGCGGTTATATCCAAAACAAATTATTTCCTTATGGACTGGCTGTTGAATCATATTCAGAAAGTTGACGTCGAATTGGCAAAATACATAAAATAAAATAGGAATGTCTCCTTTATCTTATATGCAAGATTTGTGTTTTTAACTTGCAATATTATCTATTATATATTAGAATAGTACTTGTTTTTAAACATCATTTGCATTTTAAGATAGGGAGATGCTCATATTGGACTTTCGGTCAATGTCAGAAAACGAATTAAGCGATGTCAGGGCGGATTTACAGGAGCGTTATAACCAATTCAAAGCAAGAGGTTTAAAATTAAATATGGCCCGCGGAAAGCCGGAAACAGAACAGCTTCAGCTTTCAATGGGTATGCTGGATGCTTTAAACTCCGCATCCGATTTTCATGCTTCCACCGGAGACGACTGCCGCAATTACGGTATGCCGTACGGCCTTCCGGAAATGCGGGAACTTTTTTCCCATATGATGGGGGTTGACGCTTCCAATATCATAGCGGGGGGCAATTCCAGCCTGAATATGATGTTTGATACCGTGTCCTGCGGGGTTACCCATGGCTTTTCCGGCTGCCTGCCCTGGGGTAGACAGGGTGCCGTAAAGTTCTTGTGCCCGTCACCCGGCTACGACAGGCATTTTGCCGTTACCGAATACTTCGGTTTTGAATTGATTACGGTTCCCATGATGCCCACAGGTCCGGATATGGATGTTGTGGAAAAGCTGGTTTCAAACGATGAATCGGTGAAAGGAATATGGTGCGTCCCAAAGTATTCCAATCCGACGGGTATCACCTATTCCGATGAAACCGTTCGCCGGTTTGCCGCTTTGAAGCCCGCTGCAAAGGATTTCCGGATTTTCTGGGACAATGCCTATTGCGTGCACGATTTGACCGATACGCCGGATCAGCTTTTGAATTTGTGGCTCGAGTGCAAAAAGAAGGGCACGGAGGATTTGCCGAT
>JAAYWU010000124.1 GCA_012516295.1 Clostridiales bacterium
ACATACGGACACCGCGGCGCTTTTAAAGGACCTGCAAAAAGCGGGCCGGGCGGACTTTATCGCCGATTATCCGGACGGAGGCCTCCGCCTTGCCGTCAATTACCGGAATCAAATCCACAGGATTGATGATTTGGAATTTATGAAAGCGGTCTGCGCGGATGAAAAAATCAAAAAGAATACCCACGATATCAAGCCGCTTTACGCAAAGCTGGACGCGCTGGGCGTGCCGCTGCGCAACGCCGGGATGGACACCATGCTGGCGGCGTACCTTTTAAACCCGTCCGCTTCCGGCTACGAGCCGGCGCGGCTCGCGCAGGAATACGGCATCCCGCTGCCGGAGCAGGAGGAGCTTGCCGCTGCTGCGGTGCTGCCCGCTTTAACGGACAAGCTGGCGGAGGAAATAGCGAAAAAGAACCAGACGGAGCTTCTGAATAAAATCGAAATGCCGCTCGCCGCGGTGCTTGCGCGCATGGAAAACATCGGCTTCGCGGTGGACGCCGAGGGCATCCAGGCTTACGGCGACGTGCTGCAAAAGCAGATCGACGAAATCCAGTCGCGGATTTATGAGGCGGTCGGCTATGAATTTAATATCAATTCCCCCAAGCAGCTCGGCGAAGCGCTGTTTGTAAAGCTGGGGCTGAGCCACGGGAAAAAGACCAAAAGCGGGTATTCCACAGCGGCTGGGATTCTGGAAAACCTGCGCTACGAGCATCCCGCGGTGGAGCTGGTGCTGAACTACCGCAGCTTGGCCAAGCTGAAATCCACCTACTGCGAAGGGCTTTTGAAGGTCGTCGCGCCGGACGGGCGGATTCATTCCAGCTTTAACCAGACGGAAACGCGGACGGGGCGCATCAGCTCGACCGAACCGAATTTGCAGAATATCCCCGTACGGACGGAACTCGGCCGCGAAATGCGGCGCTTCTTCGTTGCGCGCAAGGATTGGGTGCTGGTGGACGCGGACTACTCCCAGATTGAGCTGCGCGTTCTGGCGCATGTGGCAAATGACCGGAACATGATACAGGCATTCTTAAATAACGATGATATTCACCGGAGCACGGCGGCACAGGTGTTCCATATGCCGGAGGAGATGGTTACGCCGATCATGCGCAGCCGCGCAAAGGCGGTCAATTTCGGCATTGTCTATGGCATCAGCGCGTTTTCGCTGGCGAAGGACATCGGCGTTACGCGCAAGGAAGCCGACACCTATATTAAGGATTACCTTTCCCATTATTCGGGAATTAATGAATATATGAAGCGCGTCGTTGCCGAGGCGAAGGAAAACGGCTATGTGGAAACCATGTTCGGCCGCCGCCGCTACCTGCCCGAGCTGACCTCCAGCAATTTCAATATGCGTTCGTTCGGCGAACGCGTGGCGCGCAATATGCCGATTCAGGGAGCCGCCGCCGACATTATTAAAATCGCTATGATCCGCGTGGAAAACCGTTTGCAAAAAGAAAATATGAAGTCCCGCCTGATTTTACAGGTTCACGACGAACTGATTGTGGAAGCGCCGCAGGACGAAGCGGAAAAGGCCGCGAAGATTCTGACGGAGGAAATGCAGAGCGCCGCAAGCCTTTCCGTACCGTTGGTGGCGGAAGCGAAAATCGGCAGGACTTGGTACGAGGCGAAGGCATGACGGTTTTTTCCTGCCCGGTCTGCGGCGAACGGCTTGATAAGAAAGAGAAAACCTATGCCTGCCCCAAAGGGCACAGCTACGATATTGCCGCGGAGGGCTATGTCCATCTTCTGCCGCCGAACCGGATGCACTCCAAATCCCCCGGCGACAACAAGCAGATGGTCGCTGCCCGCCGCCGCTTTCTGGAAGCGGGGTATTACCGGCTTTTCAGCGAAAAGCTGAACGAACTGGTCCGCCGGTACGCGGGGCTGTCCCCGGTGCTGCTGGACGCGGGCTGCGGCGAGGGGTACTACACCGGCAGGCTTTTCGAAAGCCTGCAAAGCCAAGGCGGCACACCGCAGATATTCGGCTTTGATATCTCAAAATGCGCGGTGAAGGCCGCCGCGAAAAAATATAAGGGAAT
>JAAYWU010000125.1 GCA_012516295.1 Clostridiales bacterium
ATACCGTTTTAAGCGGCAAACTATAAATTTCTTTTATTATACAATACTATTATGTCAATGGACAATTCTTTTTATCAGCTTTATTGGAAAAGAAAATGCAACGGTTTTTCAAGATAGATTCTGGCGCAGGACCGGTTTTATCGGCCTTGTTCCATACGCAGCAGCTTCTTTTTTAAATCCAGCCCGCCGCCGTAACCCACAAGCGAACCGTTCGCGCCGATTACACGGTGGCAGGGTATAAAAAGCGGAATCGGATTCCGGTTGTTCGCCATACCCACCGCCCTGTATCCGCGCGGGCACCCCGCCATTTCCGCAATTTGCTTATAACTGCGCGTTTCGCCGTACGGAATGGACAAAAGGCATTTCCAGACTCTTTTTTGAAATTCCGTTCCTTTGGGAGAAAGCGGCAGGGAAAAATCCCTGCGTGTTCCTGCGAAATACTCCTTAAGCTGGCGGAACGCTTCCCTGTGCAATTGCGTTTCCAAAACGGTTCCCGTATCGTCCGGCAGTTCCCCGGGCAAAAGGACATTCGTGATACCGGTATCATTACAGCAAATCCCAATTTTTCCAATATCCATATCATAGAAAAACCACTTTTTCATTCCATGCCCTTTCCTTCCTCCGGTAAAACCTGCTGAACGCGGCCGACCTGATCGCCTTCCGCCAGCATAACCTTTATTCCGTGCGGATGGCTGGGGCTGTGGGTAAGAATCCGCTTTACATGCCCGCGCGTCAGCCTGCCCGTCGGCTGATCTTTTTTCAGCACAATATCCACCAGCGCGCCGATTTGTATATTCGCTCTCCATTTTCCGTCCATAATTCACCTGTTTTCCCGCGGTTCCAGCCGCTTTTCATAAATTTCCGTATAGGTCAGCTTTCCACCGATTCGCTCTGATTTCATCAGGCTGATTTTCCACACCTGCTCCGTCATGGGTGCAATCCGGCCCGCAAAATCGCGGAAGGAAAAGCCGGAGGGGAAAACCACTTCCCGCCCAAGGGTAAGGTGCGGTTTGAACTCCCGGTTTTCAATGGGGAATCCCGCCAAGCGCAGAGCGGAACAAAGCTGGTTGTGCACAGAAAGCAACGCTTCATTCTTTTCCACGCCGGCCCAGCAGATATCGCCGCCATTCCGGCGAAAGCGCCCAAGCCCGCCGACCGTCAGCGCAAAGGGCTCTGCGGAAACCTTGTCCATTGCCTGCCTTACTTTCTCCACCTTGTCCGTTTCCCCGATAAAGGCAAGCGTAAGATGAAGATTCTCCCTGCGGGAAAAGTTTCCGGAGGCGCCGCAGTCCTTCAGCTTCTGTATCCACCCGGTAAGACTGTCTCTCACCGGTTCACTAAAATTCACAGCAATAAAAAGGCGCATGCCGTTCACCTGATTTCCCTTGCAATATTCGTAATTTGCGCATCGGTGTTCTCCTCGATAAAACCGATAACATGGTCAATGATACTGTCCGCCTGGGAAACCGTACCGGCAACACAGGCAACCCCGATGACAGCCGTCTGATGAACGTCCTGCAAACCCGTTTCCGCGGCGGATACCTGAAAGCGATTCCGCACTTTATCAAGAATGCTTTTTACCACCATGCGTTTCTCTTTGAGGGAATGAACCCATGGCGCGTACAGCGTTATTTCCGCCGCACCGATAATCATGCCCGCCGCCCCCTGTTCTGTCATCTTTGTTGCCAATATTATAGCAAAATGATTTTTCCCTGTAAATCGAAAAAACGGATTTCGAAGAATCCGCAAGCGCTCCGTACCGGGCCATCCCAATACCGCACAAAATAGTAATATGCGGGAAGAAGCGCCGCCTGGGAAAAGCCCTCGAAAAGCGGCACCGCCGGTACGCAGGCGCCAAGCCGGAAATAAAACAGAATCCCCAAAACGCCGGCATTCCTGTGTTTGAACAGCCAACGTTTCGGGGATATTATTAAAGGGTTATTGGTAGGTAAGGAAAATCGTCAAGCCGCGGTTATCCTTGTCGGTCAAATATTTCAAATTATTGGTATTGATCTTGCTGCCGGTGCTCTTCATATTCGCATCCAACACCCAATTCTGGATTTTATACGGCGAAACAGTCACCAGTTTTGCAATGGTCTGGTCATAATCAAAACGATCATCCACATAGAAGGAAACCGAAGCGCTCTTGCTTTGGATGGCGGAAGTGAAAGCGGCTATGGCGGCGTTGTCGTCCGTATTGTCCAGATTGCCGACCCTAACGCCCTTAACC
>JAAYWU010000126.1 GCA_012516295.1 Clostridiales bacterium
GCATCTGCAAAAAAGTACCGTCCGTTTTCCGCTTTATACGGGAGTAAAAAGGATTTCTCCTTCCGCGCCATCCGTTCTTTCAGTTCGGAGGCATCGATTCCCGCCTCCCGAAATCTTTGGCGGCAGCGTTCACAGAAGCAGCCCATCGCCGGTGAAAAACCGTTGCCAAAGGAAGAAAAGCGGATTTTATCTAAAAACACACCATCAAATTCCAGCCCGCCAAACCGTTCCCGATAGATTTTCTTGACATTTTCAATGTTCACGGGATGGGAAGGACATACAAATGTAAAGTCTTCCCCGGGAATGACCTCTGCGGCGGCATGGGGATTTCCATTGTAATCAACGGCCGGTACGCCCTCCGCCGCACCGGAAACCTCTGAAAACACCGGAAGCCACAGATAGCCGCGCTTTCCTCTGCGGTGGAGTTCTTCCAGCGCGGGCTGATACAGGCTTCGGTCGAAGCTCCAGCCAAGGATCACGCCCTCTGTGTTCAGCAGATCATCCGCGCAGCGTATGCGCTCCAGTAACCGTTCCGCTGTTACGCGGCGGTCATGAAACCCGCCGGTGAATGCCTGCACAAGGTATTTCATGCATATCCCTTCTCACTATTGATATAGTTCAACCGAATTCTGCGTTTTATGCTCGCACAGCACAAAGAGTCCGCGTATGTAAATCGCATCCTGCACCGGCCGTATAAAAATCTGCGGAAGGTATTCCTTCGAAATATACCTTGACAGGACGGTTTTCAACTGTCCCGCGTCCGCTTCGGAAAGATAGCAGGTGTCGATTGCGATTAAATCCGGCTCGATTACGCAGATGACGTTTGCCAAAAGCTCCGCCACCAATTCGATGACGGCCTCGCGATTGGTACAAAGACCGTGAAGCGTGCCTTCCAGCGTTTCACCCTCCGCCCCGGAGGGAATGCGCATATACGAAAGCTCTCCGGCAAAATTATGCCTGCCCTTATGCAGCTTGCTGTTAATTATCACGCCGGCGCCGATTCCCTGCTTAATATGGAGAAAAAGCATGTTCTTCGCGCCCGAATCGGTATATTTATCGTGAATTCCCAAGGTAGCGGCGTTAATATCATTTTCCACCACAACCGTCATGCCGTAACGCTTTTCCAATTCCGACTTCAGGGCAAAGCCTTCCCATTGGGGAATTGTCGGAATATTGCTGATTTTATCGCCGTTCACAGAACCCGGCACCGCTACGCCGATGGAAGAAACCTTCTCCCTTTCGCAGCCCGCGAGGGCTTTGTCAATTACAGCATAGAGCTCCTGCGTCCAGTCGCCCTCTTCGTGCTGATGCACCGTACCGGATATCTCCTTTCCGTCCATATTCAAAACGGAACAGCAGTAGTGACCGGACTGGATAAAAACAGCCAGTATCAATTCGAAATTCTCGTTCAGCTTGTAGCACTTGGCGCGCCGCCCTCCTGTGGAGTCGATATAGCCTAGGCAGCGGGCCTCTCCGCTTTCCACCAGCTCTTCCACCGCTTTATTGCCCGGTGCAAGGCTGAGCCCCACCTTCTGCGCCAACTGCGGTTTGGTGCTCTTCGGAAATTCCTTCAACGTTTCCTTAATCAGATCTTTATTCACCTTTTTTAAGATTGCCGGATTTCCGCTTATTTTTTCCATTTTTGACCTTTCACTTACTTTATTTAGTTTATAAA
>JAAYWU010000127.1 GCA_012516295.1 Clostridiales bacterium
ATCATATATCATACTGAGATTCCCCTTCATCTCAAATTGAAAGAAGAAAGTTGATGTAAAATGGCAATTACAGATTTTCTTGAAAGAAACGCGAAGCTCTATCCCACGGAAACCAGTCTGGTCGAGATCAATCCGGCGAACCAGCCGGATCGCGCGGTTACATGGCGGGAATATAATTTAATTGAGTCCAGTTCTTCCGAGAAATATCGCCGTGAAATGACTTGGAAGGAATTCGATATAAAAGCGAACCGGTTTGCGAATCTCCTTCTTACCCGCGGTATTCAAAAGGGGGATAAGGTCGCAATCCTCCTGATGAACTGCCTGGAATGGCTTCCGATTTATTTCGGAATCTTAAAGACAGGGGCGCTTGCGGTGCCGATGAATTACCGTTATACAGCCGAAGAAATCAAATACTGTCTGGAGCTGGCAGAGGTGAATACCCTTGTGTTCGGTCCGGAATTTATCGGGCGTGTGGAGCAGATATTCGACCATCTGCATGGCGTGAAGACCTTTTTCTATGTGGGAGAAAACAAGCCGACCTTTGCCGACAGCTACAATAAGCTTGCTGCGTACTGTTCGTCTACCGCGCCGGCGGTTGATTTAAAGGACGACGATGACGCGGCGATCTATTTTTCTTCCGGAACGACCGGTTTCCCAAAGGCGATTCTTCATTCGCACAAGGCGTTGATTTCCTCCTGCCTTACCGAGCAGCATCATCATTCGCAGACGCATGAGGATGTCTTCTTGTGCATTCCTCCGCTTTACCACACCGGTGCAAAAATGCATTGGTTCGGCAGCCTTTTGACCGGCGGAAAAGCGGTGCTCCTTCGCGGGGTGAAACCAGAGTGGATTTTACAGGTGGTTTCCGAAGAAAAAGTCACGATTGTTTGGCTGCTGGTTCCTTGGGCGCAGGATATTCTGGATGCTATAGAGCATGGGGATATCCGGCTTCAGGATTACCGTCTGGATCAGTGGCGGCTGATGCACATCGGCGCACAGCCCGTTCCGCCCAGCTTAATCCGCCGCTGGAAAAAGGTCTTTCCGCAGCATCTTTATGATACAAACTACGGGCTCAGCGAATCCATCGGTCCGGGCTGCGTGCATCTTGGCGTTGAAAATATACATAAAGTAGGCGCAATCGGCAAAGCGGGATACCTTTGGGAGGCCGCGATTGTCGACGAGCAGGGCCAACAGGTCCGCCAGGGCGAAGTGGGCGAGCTGATTGTCAAAGGTCCCGGCGTTATGAAATGTTACTTCAACAACCCGGAAGCAACTGCGGAAACGCTGAAAAACGGATGGCTTTTTACCGGCGATATGGCGCGCATGGATGAAGACGGTTTCATTTATCTGGTTGACCGCAAAAAGGATGTTATTATCAGCGGGGGAGAGAATCTCTATCCCGTACAGATTGAGGACTTTCTGCGCGCGCATCCGGCGATTAAGGACGTTGCGGTTATCGGCCTTCCGGACGACCGTTTGGGTGAAATCGCCGCGGCCATCATCGAATTGAAACCGGATGTTTCCTGTACGGAAGAGGATATTCGGGAGTTTTG
>JAAYWU010000128.1 GCA_012516295.1 Clostridiales bacterium
GGTTGGCTGGGGCTATCTCAACTGTGTCGTAACGCCGTCCCGCGTCGCCCATACTCACTTCACCTCCTCATAATAAACATGATTCAAATACAGGCCGCAGGGCGGCGCGGTCGGCCCGGCTGCTTTGCGGTCCTTGGCTTCGATAATCCGGGGGATATCCTCCGGCTGAAGCTTGCCCTGCGCCACACGCAGAAGGGTTCCCACCATAATGCGAACCATATTGTAAAGAAAGCCGTCGGCTGCCACCGTAAAGGTAACCAGGTCGCCTTCCCGCGCACACTCCGCTTTTGTGACCGTTCGGACCAAATTTCCACGTTCACGCGCGTCCATTGTGCAGAACGAGCTGAAATCGTGCGCCCCCAAAAAGTGGGCGGCGGCTTTGTTAAGCCTGTCCAAATCAAGCGCATACCAGTAATGCAGCGCGCGGTGATTCAAAAAGGGGTTGCGCACGGGATTGTTCCAGATTTGGTAAACATATTCCTTGCCAATACAGGAGTAGCGCGCGTGAAAGTCGGGTGAAACCTCCCGGCAGTCCAGCACCGCGATATCCTCGGGAAGGAAATGATTCAGCGCGCCCAAAAGCCGCGCGCAGGGAATGGTATGCTCTGTTTTAAGGCTGATGCAGTATTCCCGGGCATGCACGAACGAATCCGTACGGCTGCAGCCCTTAATATCCGGTTTTTCATGGAGCACCCGCACAAGGGCTTCCTGAAATACCTGCTGAACGGAAACGGCGTTTTGCTGGATCTGCCAGCCGTGATAGCCCGAGCCGTCGTAACAAATGGTCAGCAGAAGGTTCCGCATAACACCGCTCCTCTCTGAAATTTTGTCCAGGACGCCATTCTATCGAAAAAACTGTTCTAGTATTTGAACGGATCTTAAATAAATCATGAATTAATGCAGAACCGCCGGAAAATACAGGTTGCAGGCAACAACCGCCGCACAGACAACCAGCGAAACAACAACCGCCACCGCGTCCAGCGACGTTGCATGCAGCACCTTCATTTTGGTTCGGCCCTCGCCGCCGTGGTAGCACCGGCATTCCATGGCCATGGCAAGGTCATATGCCCGCCGGAACGACGAAACGAAAAGCGGAATCAAAATCGGAATGAGCGCCCGGATGCGCTGCATAAGCCCGCCGCTTTCCATGTCGGCGCCCCTTGCCTTCTGCGCGCTCATGATTTTATCGGTTTCTTCCAGAAGGGTGGGTACAAAGCGCAGCGCAATCGTCATCATCATGGCGATTTCATGCACCTTGACATGCAGCAGCTTCAGCGGCTTCATAATCCGCTCCAGCGCGTCGGTCAGCTCGGTCGGGGACGTGGTAAACGTCAGGACGGAGCTGAACAGAATCAGGCTGATGATGCGGATGGTAACAAAGACCGCGTTGGCCACGCCGCCTGAGGTAATCTGGATAAACCCCCAGCTCCACAGCACGTTTCCGCCCCCGTAAAACAGGTTCAGCACGGAAGTAAAAATCACAACGAATAAAATCGCTTTCAAGCTCTTGAAATACTGGCTGAGCGGTACGCCGGACAAGAGAAGAATACCGAGAATCAGCACCGACATCGTCAGCAGCCCCTCGAAGTTGGAAGCGACAAAGATAAATACAATATAAACAAAGGTAAGAATAATTTTCACACGCGGGGCAAGGCGGTGAATAAAGGATTTTCCCGGAATATATTGACCGAGCGTAATATCCCTAATCATGTTTCCGGTTCCCCTTTCCTAAAAGCGGTATCAATTCTTTTAAAGCCTGCTCGACCGTCAGGGCGGTTTCCACCGGGTAACCCTTCGCCTTCAATACGGCCATGATTTTGGTAATCTGCGGCACGCGAAGCCCCATTTTTTCCAGCTCCCGGTCGCGCGCGAACACGTTTTCGGTTGTATCAAACATCGCCGCATGGCCGGAATTCATCACAAGCACGCGGTCCGCTGTGCGGGCGATGTCCTCCATGCTGTGGGATACCAGCAGAATCGTATTGTGCCGTGTTTTATGATAGGTGACAATCTGGCTTAACAGCACGTCGCGGCCGCGCGGGTCAAGGCCCGCCGTGGGCTCGTCCAGAATCAGGACATCCGGGTCCATGGCAATCACGCCGGCGATCGCCACGCGGCGTTTCTCCCCGCCTGAAAGCTCAAACGGGCTTTTTTCAAGCAGTTCCTCTTTTAAACCGACAAATTCGGCAGCCGCGCGCGCCCGTTTCAGAATTTCGTCCTTGTCCAGCCCCATGTTTCCCGGGCCGAACGCAATATCCTTCAGCACGGTTTCTTCAAAGAGCTGATGCTCCGGGTACTGGAACACCATGCCCACCTGAAAGCGTACGCTGCGGATTTTCTTCGGGTCCTCCCAGATGTCTTTCCCGTTCAGGAGCACCGCGCCGCTCGTCGGGCGCAGAAGGCCGTTCAGCTGCTGAATCAAGGTGGATTTTCCCGAACCGGTATGCCCGATAACGCCGATAAACTCGCCCTGCTCAATTGCAATATTTACATTTTCAACCGCTGTCTTCTGGAACGGCGTTCCCTGCCCGTAGGTATAGGTTAAATTCTTTGTTTCAATGATCGCCATAAGCTTCTCCTACTGTAGCTTTCTTTAAAAGCGGTTCCAGCGCCGCAACACATTCCTCAATTGTCAGCGGACAACCCGGTAAATCAAATCCGCTCGCCTTCAAACGGTAAGCCAGTTCCGTTGCCTGCGGTACATCCAAGTGATGCTTTTTCAGCAGTTCCACTTGTGAAAACACCTCTTCGGGGGTTCCTTCTGTGAGGATGCGGCCGCTGTCCATCACGATAACCCGGCCGGCCTGTACGGCCTCATCCATATAATGCGTTATTAAAACAATGGTGATTCCCTTTTCCTTGTTCAGCTTGTGGAGCGTGTCCAGAACCTCCGTACGCCCGCGCGGGTCAAGCATTGCGGTAGGCTCGTCCAGCACGATGCAGTCCGGCTGCATGGCGATGATGCCCGCGATGGCAATACGCTGTTTCTGGCCGCCGGACAGCTTGTACGGCGCGTTCAGCCGAAAATCGTACATTTCCACCGCTTTCAGGGCCTCGTCCACCCTGCGGCGGATTTCCTCCGGAGGAACGCCCAGGTTTTCAGGGCCGAAGGCCACGTCCTCCTCCACCACGCTCGCAACAAGCTGATTGTCCGGATTCTGCAGCACAAGGCCGACGCGGCGGCGGATTTCATAAAGTACGCTTTCGTCCTGCGTATCCATTTTATCAACATATACCTTGCCGCCGCTCGGCAGCAGCATGGCGTTAAAGGTCTTCGCGATTGTGGATTTTCCCGAACCGTTATGCCCCAAAAGCGCTACAAATTCGCCCTTGCGGATTCCCAGCGAAACGCCGCGGAGCACCTCGTGGCGCTCGGCGGCTTCCGGTTCGTCATAGCTGAAAGTGATATTTTCCGCATTGATATAATCCATTCCAAATCCTACCTGTTTCTCGTTTATCGGCTCTCCCAGATTGCGGTGCTTCCACAAGGAAGGACCAGCCCGCTCCGGGTAACCGGCAGTCCGATTTCGTCCGACGAAATCCGTCCTCCGAATTTTTTCTGAATCAGCACGCCCAGAAGGTATTCCATAACCGCCGGGGACAGTCCCGTCGTATAGGAGTTTAAAAGGAAGAACAGCGGATGTTTCGAAAGAATCGGAACGCACAGCTCCACCAGCGCGTAAAGCTGTTCCTCCAGCTTCCACACTTCGCCGTTCGGGCCGCGCCCATAGGAGGGCGGGTCCATAATAATCCCGTCGTACGTATTTCCCCGCCGGTGCTCCCTCTGCACAAATTTAACGCAGTCATCGACCAGCCAGCGCACAGGCCGGTCGGAAAGGCCGGACGCGGCGGCGTTCTCCTTCGCCCAGGCAACCATTCCTTTGGACGCGTCCACATGGCAGACCGCTGCCCCCGCCTTTAAACAGGCAAGGGTTGCCGCGCCGGTGTAGCCGAACAGGTTCAGCACTTTCACCGGACGTTTGGCGCTTTGGATTTTCTTCATTACAAAATCCCAGTTTACGGCCTGCTCCGGGAAGATACCCGTATGCTTAAAGCCCATGGTTTTGAGCTGGAACGTCAGCTCGCCGTAGCGGATTTTCCACATCGGCGGTACTTTTTTCATTTCCTGCCAGCTTCCGCCGCCGGTGGACGAACGGTTGTACCGGGCGTTTGCCCCGCGCCACAGCGGATCGTCCTTCGGCGTATTCCAGATAATCTGCGGGTCGGGCCGGATGAGGATGACATTGCCCCACCGTTCCAGCCTTTCGCCCGCGGACGTATCGATCAGTTCATAATCCTTCCAGTTTGCAGTTCTCAATTTGATACCTACTTTTTCTTCGATTCCGCCTGTTTTACGCCAGTCTTTCCCGAATCACGTCGGCTACGGAATTCGCCAGCGCACTAATATAATCCGGGTCCTCGCCCTCGACCATCACGCGGAGCAGCGGTTCCGTACCGGAGGGGCGCACGACGATGCGGCCGTTTTCACCCAGTTTCTTCTTGGCTTGCTCGATGGATTCCTTTACCTTATCATCGGTTTAGAAGCGAAGCTTGCCCTCCGCGCTGACGCCGACGTTGACCATTACCTGCGGGTAGCGCGTCATCAGGGTGGCAAGGCTCGAAAGCTTCGCCCCCCTGCGGTGTACGATGCTCAAAAGCTGCGCGGCGGTCAGTTCGCCGTCGCCCGTTGTCGCAAAATCAAGGAAGATGATATGCCCGCTCTGCTCGCCGCCGAAGTTGTAGCCTTCGAGAAGCATTTCCTCCAGCACGTAACGGTCGCCGACCTTTGTGGCGGAAAATTTCAGGCCGTTGTCGTCGCAGAAGCGGTTAAAGCCCATATTCGTCATGATTGTGCCGACCACGGTGTTTTTATTCAGCTTGCCGCGGCTTTTCAGATCCGCGGCACAAATCGCCATCAGGTAATCGCCGTCCACCAACTGACCCTTTTCATCGACCGCAAGGCAGCGGTCCGCGTCGCCGTCAAACGCAACGCCCGCATCCAGATGGTTTTCCTTTACAAAGGTCATCAGGCTTTCGATATGAGTGGAGCCGCAGTTTTCATTCACATTTACGCCGTTCGGCTGATTCGCCAGCATATGGCATTCCGCGCCCAGCTCGGTAAACAGCAGTTCCGCCGTACGGCTTGCTGCGCCGTTCGCGCAGTCGATGCCGATTTTCATGCCGTCCAGCGCAAAGGGGACGGTACTCTTAATATGATCTACATACTCGCGCACGGTATTCTTCGCCACCGATACGCAGCCGATATCGCCGCCGATCGGGCAGTCCGGCTTCTGCGCATGGTCGAGCACGATCGCCTCGATCTGCTCCTCCAGCGCGTCCGGAAGCTTGTAGCCGTCGCCGCTGAAAATTTTAATTCCGTTGAATTCACAGGGGTTATGGCTGGCGGTTAACATTACGCCCGCGTCCGCCTTGTATTTTCCAACCAGGTAAGCGCCCGCCGGGGTCGGGATAACGCCAAGCTGTACAACATTCGCGCCCATGGAGCAGAGCCCCGCGGTCATGGCGCTTTCCAGCATATCGGAAGAAAGGCGCGTATCCTTTCCGATCAGGATTTTCGGGTGGCGGCGGTTGTTATCGGTCAGCACCATAGCGGCTGCGCGGCCGATGTTCATCGCCATTTCGCAGGTCAGCTCGCTGTTTGCAATTCCTCTGACGCCGTCTGTACCAAAAAGTCTTCCCATACTATGAACAACTCCCATTATTGATTAATATAAATTTTGAAAGCGGCAACTTTTTTCCGCCGCCGGGAACCGGTATTTTCTATGGATTAAAACAGCTTCTGCTGACCATCCTCACAGGAAGCCGGAGTTAACCCCAAATGCAGATACGCCGCTTGCGTGGCACAGCGGCCGCGCGGGGTCCGGTTTAAAAATCCGATTTGCATCAGATAGGGTTCGTAGATATCCTCAAGGGTAACGGCTTCTTCGCCGATCGCAGCCGCAAGGGTTTCCAGCCCGACCGGGCCGCCGTTGTAAAATTTAATCAGCGCGTTCAGCATGCGCCGGTCGTTCGCATCCAGGCCGATTTCATCAATCTCCAGCCGGTTCAAGCCCTCTTTCGCGGACTCATACGTAATCACGCCGCTGCTGATCACCTGCGCAAAATCGCGCACGCGCTTCAAAAGCCGGTTGGCAATACGCGGCGTGCCGCGTGAACGCGAAGCGATTTCCAGAGCACCGTCCGGTTCAATGGGGATATCCAGAATATTTGCGCTCCGGGTAACAATCTGCGCCAGCTCCTGCGGGGAATACATCTCCAGCCGGAGCACAACGCCGAAGCGGTCACGCAAAGGCGCGGAAAGCTGACCGGCGCGGGTGGTCGCGCCGACCAGCGTAAACTTTGGAAGCGGCAGATGATAAGAAGCCGCCATCTGCCCCTTTCCGGTAATAATGTCCAATGCGTAGTCCTCCATCGCGGGGTAAAGGATTTCTTCCACGCTCCGCGACAGGCGGTGCACTTCGTCGATAAACAGAACATCGCCCGGGTTCAGGTTCGTTAACAAGGCGGCCAGATCCCCCGGCTTTTCAATCGCCGGCCCGGACGTAATGCGAAGGTTTACATTCAGCTCGTTTGCGATAATCCCCGCAAGCGTGGTCTTTCCAAGCCCCGGCGGACCGTAAAGCAGCACATGATCCAGCGATTCTTTCCGCTGCTTCGCCGCTTCAATAAAGATCGCAAGGTTTTCCTTCACCTTTTCCTGCCCGATATATTCTGAAAGCACCTTCGGGCGCAGCGGGTTTTCCACCTCGGCGTCCTCGGGAACGTACTCCGGCGCAACCATCCGGTTTTCAAAGTCGTATTCGCTTGTGTTTTCTTCGTAATTCAATTTCCGGTTCTCCCTCCTTGAAAAAGGGAATTCCCTCTTTGATCATTCTTTATTTCATGCCGCCGCCCATTGCTTTCATCGACAGGCGGATCAGTTCCTCCACAGGAAGAGCCGAATCAAAGCCCGCCACCACCGCGGCGGCCTCTGAGGGCGAATAGCCAAGCACCGTCAGCGCATTCACCGCCGCATCCGCGTTTGCCGCGGCGGAAGCCGGGCCCGCGGGTGCAAAACCGGCCGGCCCGGTCTGCAAGCCTTTCACTTTATCCTTCAGTTCAAGAGCAATGCGCTGCGCCAGCTTTGGCCCCACGCCGTTTGCGCGGGTAAGCGCCTTGCTGTCGCCGGTCGCCACCGCCGCGGCGACCTGTTCCGGAGCCAGTTCGGAAAGGATTGCCAAACCGACCTTCGGCCCTACGCCGCTCACTCCCGTAAGCATTTTAAAGCAGTTAAGCTCCCTCAGCGTTGCAAAGCCAAACAAATCCAGCGCATCCTCGCGCACATTCAAGTGCGTGTACAGCAGAACCTGCTCCCCGATTTGGGGCAGCGCGCGCTGGGTGCTGAGCGATGTCAGGCACTTAAACCCGATTCCGCCGCACTCTACCACGGCAATGCCGGGTTCCATATGCGTTAAAATTCCTTTTATACTGTAAAACATCTTTTCTCCCGTAACCGACCCATCCGGTCTTTCCTTATTTAAAACAATCCGTACGTTTCAGAAGGTTTCGCCTTAAAGCCGAACCGGCCGCCTGTCCGTGGCAGATCGCCATGGCAAGCGCGTCCGCGGTATCGTCCGGTTTCGGCATTTCCTTCAGGCACAGAAGCCTGCGCGTCATTTCCATTACCTGCGGTTTCAGAGCCTGCCCGTAGCCGGTAACGGCCATTTTCACCTGTAAGGGCGTATATTCAAAAACTTCAATTCCGGCTTTCTGCGCCGCTAAAAGGATAACGCCCCTTGCTTCCGCAACCCCGATCGCCGTTTTCTGGTTGTTTTGGAAGTACAGCTTTTCAATCGCCGCGGCATCCGGTTTCCATTGGTTCATCACCTTCGTGAGCGAATCATAAATCACCTCAAGCCGGCGGTTAAAATCCTCGCCCGCCTTTGTAACAACCGCGCCATGCTCCAGCGGCTGATAGCGCCCGCGCTGTGCGCGGATAACGCCGTAGCCCACAATTGCATAGCCGGGATCAATTCCGAGTATGACCATTGAAAACGCTCCTATATCCCGCTTTTTTCCGCCGCCGAAGCTCTGTCCTTCCTGCGGCTTGCTTTCATAATATCCGTTTCATTATAGCACATACCCGGGCATTAGGGAATAGCGGCCTCCCATTTTACACCTGTGAAGACATCGGTAAAACCATCAAAGTTTACTAAGAAAACACAAGATTTTTTATTATATTTTCTTTTCCTGTGTAACGATATGCCAGAGCCGTACAAGGGACGAAACCATAAGCGTTCCCACGGCGAGCGCCCCGGCAATGCCCAGCGTATGAATTCCCGTTTCGATAAACATTTCATTGTTCCCGATTACGCAGTATTCCATCGTGTAATAGATGCCGCCGCCGGGAACCATGGGCAGCATCGCCGTGAGCAGAAAGCCGGTAACCGGCATTTTAAATACCCGCGCCATAATCTCCGAATAAACGGATATGGCAATCGTCGCGACAAAATACTGCATAATATCATTCTGAAGCGGATTGCTGAAAAGGTAGAAAAACCAGCCGATCCCGCCGCCGAGCGAGGCGAAAAGCAGTGTTTTCCCACGCAGGTTCATGACCGCCCCAAAGGGGATACAGGCGAGAAAAGCCCAAAGGCAGGGTGTAAAATCCGTCATTTCTTACACCCCCCATATCATGCGCGACAAAGTCAGCGCGATACCCGCCCCAATGGCGATTGCCGTAGCCACCAGCATGCTCTCGGTAAAGCGGATCAGCCCCGCCATCAGGTCCCCGGCGATAATGTCGCGCATGAAGCTGGTGATTGCAATGCCGGGAACCAGGTTCATCAAAGCGCCGATAATCACCTTATCAATATTCAGCGCCATGTCATACTGCGCGGCATACATAACCAGCGCGGCGGCGGCAAAGCTGGAAACCATGTTCACAAAAAAAGGATTGGCATCAAACTTATTCATATAATGGCAGACGATTTTGATTACCGCGCCACAGAACATAGAGCAGAATGCGTCTGAAAAATTACCGCCGAAAAAAAGCGTAAAGAAAAACGCGACCAGCGCGAACATGACAATTTGGAGCCCCAGCCCGTAAACAGGCCGGTGCTCAATCTGGGCCAATTCACGGCGAACCGTCTTTAAATCGGGCCGCTCGCTGCAAATGCGGCGGCAAAGGGCGTTGCCCCTTTCCACACGGTCAAGGTTGGTGCTGCGGACGGGAATCCGGCGGATCAGGGTAACCGGCCTGCCCTCGGGTGTAACAATGGTAACGTTAATACAGGTTGGAATTGCGAAAATCTCACCGGTATTCACCCCATAGGCGCGAAAAATACGCTGCATGGACTCCTCTACGCGATAGATTTCCGCTCCGTTCGAAAGCAGGAGGCTGCCCACGTCGGTGGTCAGCGTAATCAGCTCGTCGTAATTCATTCGCAACACCCTTTTATCCTTCTGAACTTTGCCTTATTCTATCATATTTTTAAATCGCAAACAATATGAAGGGCGGCCGGAAATTCCGGCCGCCCTTTTAACTGAAATGTTTATTTATTGAGAAATTTCTTTACTGCCTCCGCAATATGGCGGGCGCTGAGTCCAAACTCGTCGAGGAGGTCCACCGCCGGGCCGGAATGGCCGTACACGTCGTTCACGCCGAGCTTCATGACCGGGGTCGGGTATTCCTCGGCCAGCACGCTGCAAACCGCTTCGCCAAGCCCGCCGATCACGCTGTGCTCTTCCACCGTGATGATCTTTCCGGTTTCCTGCGCCGCCTTCACGATAATCTCGCGGTCAATCGGCTTGATTGTGTGAATGTTAATCAGCCGGGCGTCAATCCCCTGTTCCGCCAGCGCCTTTACCGCTTCCAGCGCGCGCGACACCATCAGGCCGGTCGCTATGATTGTAATGTCCTTGCCGTCCTTCAGGGTGATGCCCTTGCCAAGCTCGAATTTGTAATCGTCCCCGTTGTTGAAGCTTTCCACCGCGAGCCTGCCCAAACGGATATAGACCGGGCCGTAGTGCTCAACCGCCGCTTTGACGGCCGCTTTCATTTCATAGTGGTCCGACGGGTTCAGCACCACCATGCCGGGGATGGTACGCATCAGGGCGATATCCTCGTTGCATTGGTGGGTCGCGCCGTCCTCGCCGACCGAAATGCCCGCGTGGGAACCCGCAATCTTCACGTTCAGCTTCGGATAGCCCACCGAGTTGCGCACCTGCTCAAAGGCGCGCCCCGCCGAAAACATTGCGAACGAGGTCGCAAACGGGATTTTCCCGCAGGTCGCCAGCCCAGCCGCCACGCCGACCATGTCGCATTCTGCGATGCCGCAGTCGATGAAGCGGTCCGGATATGCTTTCTTAAACAGGATGGTTTTCGTTGCTTCCGCTAGGTCCGCGTCCAGCACAACCATCTGCGGGTATTGATCGGCAAGCTCCTTCAATGCTTCGCCGTAGCTTTCTCTTGTTGCTTTTTTTACCATTTCTGCCATTTATTCCGCCTCCAGTCCGGACAGTGCCGTATTCAATTCCTGCATGGCTGCCGCATACTGTTCGTCGTTCGGCGCCTTTCCGTGCCAGCCAACCTGATTTTCCATATAGGACACGCCCTTGCCCTTGATTGTCTTTGCGATAATCACGCCGGGCTTGCCCTTTACGGTATTCGCGTGCGCGAACGCCGCTTCGATTGCGTCGAAATCATGGCCGTCAATCACCTGTACGTCAAAACCGAAGGAACGGAATTTCTCGTCGATCGGCTCGGGCCCGCCGACTTCCGCGACCGGGCCGTCAATCTGCAGGCCGTTGCTGTCAACAATCACGCAGAGGTTATCCAGCTTGTGGTGCGCGGCAAACATCGCCGCCTCCCAAACCTGGCCTTCCTCGAGTTCCCCGTCGCCCAAAAGCGCATAAACGCGGTAGTCCTTTTTGTCCATTTTACCGGCAATCGCCATTCCGCAGGCAGCGGAGATGCCCTGCCCCAGCGAACCGGAGCTCATATCCACGCCCGGGGTGCCCTTCATATCCGGATGCCCCTGCAGCATCGCGCCGATATGGCGGAGCTTTTTCAGCTCTTCCTCCGGGAAATAGCCCTTTAAGGCAAGCGCCGCGTAAAGACCGGGCGCGCAATGCCCCTTCGAAAGCACGAAACGGTCCCGGTTTTCATCCTTCGGATTCTTCGGATCCACACGCATCTCTTTAAAATACAGGTACGTGAAAATGTCGGCTGCCGACAGGCTTCCGCCCGGGTGCCCTGACTTTGCGTGGTACACACCTTCAACCACGCCGCGCCTTACTTTACAGGCCAGTATCCGCAGTTCCTTCTTTTCCGTGTTGTTCATGAATTTTCCTCCTGTTTATTAATAGTTGGCCTTTTTATAAATATTATAGACATCCTCGCCATCAAGCTTTTTAAAGCTTCCGATTGTACGCTTCCCGTGGAAAACGCAGCTATCCGCCAACTGACGGAGAACATCGTCGCTCTGCACCCCGATGCCCAGTTCCGTAAAACAGGTCGGCATTTGGAGCGAAGCAAAATAAGAGACCGTTTGGGCAATCGCCGCCTTTACGGTTTCCTCGGTACCGCTCTTTCGGATTCCCCAAACCCTGTCCGCGAAACGCACGAAGCGTTCGGGTTTATCGCGCCAGCAATAGGCGGCCCAAGAGCCCCATACGGTCGAGAGGCTCGCGCCGTGCGCCACGTCAAAACGGGCGCTCAGCTCGTGGCCGAGCTGATGGGGCGCGAAATCCTTTACGGCGCCGAGCCCGGTCAGCCCGTTGTGCGAAAGGCTTCCGCACCACATCAGTTCGCTCATCGCGTCGTAATCGTGCGGATTTTCATGTGCGATTCTTCCATTTTTTATGACTACCCGCAGAAGGGATTCGGCGATTTCATCCGTAATCTCATTTCCCTCTGTCGGTGTAAAATAGCGATCGAGCGTATGCATCATAATGTCGACGATACCGCAGGAAACTTGAAAAGGAGGAAGCGAATAGGTCAGTTCCGGATTCATAATGGCAAACCGGGGGCGGTTGAACGGGGTGTTCAGCCCTCTTTTTACGCCCAGTTCCATATTCGTCAGCACAGCCGAATCGCTGGTTTCGCTTCCGGCCGCGGAAATGGTCAGTACCGCGCCGACGGGCATGGATTTCGTAAGCTCCTTTTCATGCGTCCAGAAAAGCCATAAATCCGTATCCGGGTTGGCCACGCCGTGCGCGACCGCCTTCGCCGTATCAATCACGCTCCCGCCGCCGACGCCAAGAAAAAAGTCCGCGCCGAACGCAATTGCTTTGGCAACCGCGTCGCGCGCAAAGGCCACGCGGGGGTTCGGGCTGACTCCTCCAAACGTCAGAAAGGGCAGGCCCGCCTTTTTGAGAGCCTGTTCCACTTTTGCGATTAAGCCGCTCTTTACCGCGCTTCCGCCGCCGTAAAGGACCATAACGCGTGTGCCGCCGTGCTTTTTAATTTCATCCGCTACCTGAAGCTCAGAATCTTTGCCGAAGATGACTTCCGTAGGGGAATAAAAGGTAAAATTCTTCATCTGCAAGACCCTTTCGTTAATCGCTGCTATCATTTTACACCATTTTTGAAATGTGTCAAATGTAAAAATCCCTGCACCGGTTCATTTATAAAAATATTATGTGCAATACAGCAGTTCCGGATTCGTATGAAGAAAAATGCGGGAATGATAGCCCCGAAAAGAGAAATTTTCATAAAAACAGCCGTCCCATAAACTTGCGTTTAAAGGACGGCCGCACGACTCTTTAATGGAGCCAGATAATGGACAAAACCGCAATCAGGATGCCGAGAGCCATACCGGCGATCACTTCCGTGGGCGTATGCCCCAGCGATTCATTCAGTCCCGTAAGCATATTATCAAAGTATTTGTCGCCTTCCGGCAGCTCGCACCGATGCTCTTTCAGATAAGCCTGTATGGAATTAATCGCTTTCGCCTGCTCCCCGGCCGCGTGCCGGACGCCCATGGCGTCGTACATAACGATCACAGCCAGCGTAAAAGCAAAGGAAAAGTAAGGGGATGAAAGGCCGTATTCGTGGGCGGTTCCGACCGCTACGGAACAAACGAGTGCGGAGTGCGCGCTTGGCATACCTCCCGCGCCTGAAAGTGTTTTGAAATCAATCCGCTTGTTGCGGAGAATAAAAATCAAGGATTTAATTGCCTGTGCGGCAATCCATGAAACAACGCCAATCGTAATCAAGTAATTAAAAGTAAGAATTTTATAGATCATCGAACCCCATCTTTCCCTTTATATGCCGGGCGGCGAATTGACATTTAAAGTGTAATTCATTATACCATTTTCCATGTTATAAAGCAAAATGATTTTCCGATTTTTTAATATTTAACGACAAAAAAGAGCATATCCGAAAATGATATGCTCTTCGGCTTATTGCTCTTCACTGTACTCCGCCGGTTTAATGCCCCTGTGCGGAACAGGCGTGGAAAAAACAATCTGTGTCTGCGTATGCCCAAATTGCTGCAGCTGCCCAACAAAGGTGTCCAATTCCACCGTGCTGGGGAAGGCAACCTTAATCAGCATGGAATAATTCCCCGTAATGCAGTTGCATTCAATCACATTGGGGCATTTCTGAATGAACGGGTTAAATACTACTTTTTCGCTTGGGGCAACCTCAAGGTTAATAAAGGCCATGATATGGTACCCCAACTTAACATAATCGACGGAAGCGGTGTAACCCGTAATAATTTTCAGCTTTTCCAGCCGTTCCAGCCGTGCCGAAACCGCCGGGGCGGACAAAAACACCTCCTGCGCCAGCCTTTTAATGGATATTCTTGCATTGGACTGCAGCAGTTCTATCAATTTCCTGTCGATTTTATCTAGCATTCTCAATATCCCCCGCAACGGGAACAACCGGCTCTCCTTTTCAGCCGGCTGAACCTAGCTTATTTAAAATGTTCCGAACGGCTGCCACTTTTCTTTCGTCCGTACGGAATATGGCGTACTCGCTCATAACCGGAAGCCCCATGCTCACGCCCTGTTTCCGGTACGTCATGGCGCTGTCGAGCGTCGCCTTTCCCGACATATGGAAGGACCGCGCGCCGGTTTCTTTAGCGAGCGCTTCGACATTTTCCGCGCCGACGCCGCCGCCGACTAAAATATCGATTTTCCCGTCCGCTTCCTTTACAAGGCTTGCAAGCAGTTCCCGTCCTTCGTAACTCGAATTCTTCTGTCCGGAGGTCAGTATGGTCCGCACGCCGAGCTTTTCGGCAGCACGAAGCGTCTGGAACGGGTCGCGGCAAACGTCAAATGCGCGGTGAAGGGTAACCGGCCTGTCCCCGGCCGCGTCCATCAAAATGCCCATACGCTCCAAATCCAGATTGCCGTCGGGCTGAAGGACGCCGATCACGATGCCGTCCGCTTCGTTTTCTCGGAACATTTCAACATCTTTTTGAATAATGTTAAATTCCTCATCCGTGTAACAAAAGTCGCCGAAGCGCGGCCGTATCAAAACATTGACCGGAATGGAAACCTTTTTCTTTACCGCCAAAAACAAATGAATATCCGGCGTGGTTCCCCCGATGATCAAATTCCCGCACAATTCCAGCCGGTCGGCCCCGCCCGCCTGCGCGGCGACCGCGGATTCCACCGAATCCACACAAC
>JAAYWU010000129.1 GCA_012516295.1 Clostridiales bacterium
ATAGGCGCCCATTTCCAGATTCTCCTGCACCGTCATTTTCGAAAAAATCCTTCTGCCCTCCGGAACCTGTGCAAGACCCAGCCGTATGATTTTATGCGGCTCGATTGCCATCAGATTGTTGCCGCAGAAGGTAATCTCCCCGCTTTTCGGTTTGACCAGGCCGGAAATGGCATGAAGCGTTGTTGTTTTTCCGGCGCCGTTTGCCCCGATCAGCGTTACAATTTCCCCTTCTGCCACTTCAAAGGAAATATTTTTAATCGCATGGATGGAACCGTAGTAAACATCCAGATTTTTAACGGACAGCATAACTCCCATTTTACTCACCCCCAAGATATGCGGCAATGACTTTCGGGTTGCTGCGCACTTCCTCGGCGCTTCCTTCCGCAATAATTCTGCCGTAATCCAAAACGACGATATGCTCGCAGATTCCCATAACAAAGTTCATATCGTGTTCGATAAGCAGAACCTCAACCTTGAATTTGTCACGGATCAGCGAAATGGTTTCCATCAGTTCCTTTGTTTCCGTCGGGTTCATACCGGCGGCCGGTTCATCCAGAAGCAGCACCTTCGGATTCGCCGCAAGCGCGCGGGCAATTTCCAGCTTGCGCTGCTGCCCGTAAGGAAGGTTCTTCGCCAGATCATCCGCGTGCTCTTCCAGATGAAAGACCTTTAAAAGCTCATATGCACGCTCGGTAACCGCTTTTTCCTCCTTCCAGTAGGAAGGCAGGCGGAAGATTCCCGACAAGACGGAATACTTCATCTGGTAGTTCATTGCAATTTTAACATTATCAATAACGGAAATATCCTTAAACAGACGGATATTCTGAAAGGTACGGGCAATCCCGTTCTGCGTAATCTGATAAGTCTTTTTCCCGACGATATTCACGCCATCCAGCGAAATAACGCCCTCTGTCGGCACATAAACATTGGTCAGCAGGTTAAAAACGGTTGTTTTCCCCGCACCGTTCGGCCCGATCAGACCGAAAATTTCGCCCTTCTCAATCGAAAAATGAACGTCCTGAAGGGCCTGAAGGCCGCCAAAGGCAATGCCTAAATTTTTTGTTTCAAGCACAGGCATCGGTCAACCCTCCTTTTTCGCGGCATTCTTTTTATTGCCGCCCACAGCACCGCGGATTTTTTCAAAGGCTCCCGTCAGCGAAAACTCGCTGCGCCCCAAAAGGCCCGTCGGGCGGAACAGCATGACGCAGATTAATACGACCGAATACAACAGCATGCGGTAATTGGAAAATCCGCGCAGCGCTTCCGGCAGAATGGTCAAAACCCCGGCGGATAGAATGGACCCGGTAATGGACCCCATACCGCCCAGTACAACCATAACGAGGATTTCCGTTGAGCGGTTGAAATCGAATTTCGACGGGTCGATCAGGCCGATCTGGTGCGCGTAAAGTCCACCCGCCACACCGGCGATAAACGCCGCCAGAACGAAGGCGAGCAGTTTATAATAAGTTGTGTGTATGCCGGCCGCCTCCGCCGCAATTTCATCCTCGCGGATGGCAATAACAGCACGCCCATGGCGGGAGGTTCCAAAAGTAAAATTCAAAAAGATTACAAACACAGCAATAAAGAATATATAGGTAAACATCCCCGTAAGGTTATGCCGCGTATTGAGGGACTCCATTCCGTAAAGGCCCTTGGCGCCGTTCGTAATCGTCAGGTTGTTCGCAATAACACGGATGATTTCCCCAAAGCCGAGCGTAATAATCGCAAGGTAATCGCCCCGCAGCCGCAGCGCCGGGACGCCGATAATAAAGCCGGACAACGCGGCGGCCAGTCCACCGATAATCAAAGCAATCGGGAACGAAACCGTAAACGGAAGCTTAACATTCAGCGTAAACAGGGCGGCGGAGTAAGCGCCCACCAGCATGAAGCCGGCATGTCCCAGAACAAGCTGTCCAAGCAAGCCGGTCACAAGGTTCAAGCTGACCGCAAGAATAATGTTAATGAGCATCATATTGATAATATCGGAATAGTAGCTGTTAATCACTCTCTGGGCGATCAGGGTGGATATTCCGAAGTACAAAAGGAATACGATCGCCAGATTTACCAAATAGGAAATCCATTTCTTTTTTGATATACCCAGCATCCGTTACACCTTCTCCCTTGTATTTTTGCCCAAAAGCCCAGTCGGTTTGACCAGAAGGACAATAATCAGAATCCCGAAAACCACCGCATCGGTCAGGTTGCTGCTGATATAAGCATTCGTCAGGCTTTCCGCAACGCCTAAAAGATAGCCGCCCAGCATGGCGCCCGGAATGCTCCCGATTCCGCCAAGCACCGCCGCGACAAACGCTTTCAGTCCCAGAAGGCCGCCCATAGCCGGCTTAATCTGGGGATATGTATTGCAGTAAAGCACGGCGCCGACAGCCGCCAAAGCAGAGCCGATGCCAAAGGTAAACGCGATGGTCGTATTCGTATTAATTCCCATCAGCTTTGCGGCGCCCGCGTCCTCGGAAGTCGCGCGCATTGCTTTTCCGATTTTCATTTTGTTGACCATAAGCTGAAGTCCTGCCATCATAACGACCGAAACCGAAATATTTATAATTGTGGAAGAGGTCAACTGAACACCGCCGAACTGAAGCGGGGCAAAAACAAACATCTTCGGCATGGACTTCGGGTCCGAACCGAAGAGCAGCTGGTAAAGATTTTGCAGGAAAATGCTGACACCGATTGCGGTGATCAGCAGCGAAATCCGGGGTGCGGCGTGCACGAGCAGCCGACGGTAGGCAACGCGCTCAATAAGCACACCGGCGACGCCGCAAAACAGGATCGAACCAAGCACCGCCAGCCAGAGCGGTAGATTCATCATGACCAAAATGA
Source organism: Clostridiales bacterium (assembly GCA_012516295.1). Classification (GTDB taxonomy): domain Bacteria; phylum Bacillota; class Clostridia; order Oscillospirales; family Acutalibacteraceae; genus Caproiciproducens. Next base: position 2,839 of record JAAYWU010000129.1, read on the forward strand.
CAAAAACCGTGTACGCTCCCACCATAATAATATCGCCGTGCGCGAAATTAATAAGCTGTACGATACCGTAAACCATACTGTAGCCCAATGCCACCAGAGCATAGATGCTTCCGATGCCAAGGCCGTTGATTACCTGGGATAAGAATTCCATAAACTGCACCCTCCTGCAATTCAAAGCCTTTTTCTATCTCGGAAAGAAATCCGAAAAGAGGGTGAATTACTTCACCCTCTTTTTCATTCAAAAATATCTGACTGAGTGAACCAATTACTTTTTAAAGTTTTCAACAAACTTATACTTACCGTCTGTAATGGTCGTAATAACCGCTTCTCTGACCGGATTGCGATTTTCGTCAAATGTGGTGTTCCCGGTAAGTCCCTTGTATTCCAGCGCTTTTAACGCGGAAATAATCTTGTCGGAATCTGTCGAACCGGCCTTGTTAATCGCCGCCGCCATCATGCCCATGGCATCATAGCCCAAAACAGCGAACAGGGTCGGATCGGCTTTATAAGTTTCCTTGTATTTCTTCAGGAAATCCTGAAGCTTCGGGTCCGTGCTTTCCGCGGAATACTGGCTGCAGAAATAGCAGTCCTTAACAGCATCCTGGTTGCTCTTGTCGATTTTCTCAAGAACGCCGTCCCAGCCGTCCGCGCCAAGCAGCTTCGCTTTCAGGCCGATGTCTTTCGCCTGTACGGCAATCAGCGCAACATCGGAGTAATAAACCGGAATCATAACGACGTCCGGATTGCTCGCCTTAATCTTTGTAAGCTGGGTTTTAAAGTCCATTGCGCCGGACTGATACGCTTCCTTATTGGTAATGGTAATCACCTCGGACTTCGCGGCCTCTTCAAAAGCGTTTGCCACGCCCGTGGAATATTCGTCGCCGTTGTCATAGATGATAGCGGCAGTTTTCGCATTCAGCTTTCTTGCCGCATAGGCCGCCATCAATTCGCCCTGGTACGTGTCGATAAAGCAGGCACGGAACACGTTGTCGCCCGCCTTGGTAATATCCGCAGCGGTACCGGTCGCGGTAATCATCGGCAAACCGTCTTTTACCGCTTTCTGTGCAACGGCAATCGTCGGCTTGGAAGTTACGTCGCCAATCAGCGCGACCACCTTGTCATCCTGAACCAGCTTATTATAAGCATTAACGGCTTCAATGGCGTCGCCCTTTTCATCATAGGGCACATATTCGATCTTCTTGCCCAGAACGCCGCCCGCTTTATTGATTTCATCGACAGCAAGCTTAATTCCGTTATTTGTCGCAATTCCATAAACGGATACATTGCCGGTCAGCGGAGCAAGCCCGCCGATTTTTACGGTATCGCCGCCCGCAGCATCACCGGAACCCTGGGAACCAGCATCTCCCGATTGCGCACATCCTGTCACAGAGGCTGCAACCATCGTCGCCGCAAGCGCAGCCGCCAATAAACGCTTTTTCATTGTGTTAACCTCCCAAATTCAAATCTTTACACATTTTAATACCGATTTTTAAATATTTAATGTTTCTGATTATACTACTGATATCGCATATTGCAACCTTATATTTGCAATTATGCGTTTAATTTTACAGAATCGTTTATTTTACTAGTTTTTATTTACTTTTTTACATTGTAGATTTATTAAATGAAATAAGGTATTGGAAATATTGCAAAATAATCGATATATTATCACTTTAAACCAATAAAGATAGCATTTATGAAGTCGTTCACACTCTGTTCATTCATATACGTTTATTGAATTTGTACAAAAAGGCGCTCCCGAAAAACGGGAACGCCTTGAAAACGTATTATCCAATCAGCCTTCTACTGTAGCATACATGAAGTAGTCAAAGCCCATCGGATTCTCATAATAGCCTTTTACATTCGGATTCATCAGGAAAACACGTGTACGGTAAGTAAGCGGAGCGATCGGCATGTCTCTCATAATGATTTCCTCTGCCTGATGCAGAAGCGGCATTCTGACCGTGTTGTCGTCCGTTGACTTAACCTGTGCAATGATCTTATCGTATTCCGGATTCGAGTATTTGGAGCTGTTGTTGCCGCTGTCGGTCACAAACAGGTCAAGCATGGAAACCGGATCGTTGAAATCAACACCGAACCCGTCGCGGGCGACCTGGTAATTGCCCTTGTTACGGGAATCAATAAACACGGACCACTCCTGCTGGGAAATTGTGCAGTTAATGCCAAGCTGGGTCTTCCACATATTCTGGATGGCCTCCGCCATTGCGTTGTTCAAAGAAGCAGGGTTTGTAGCATATTCAATGGTCGGGAAACCCTTGCCATCCGGATAACCGGCTTCCGCAAGGAGCTTCTTCGCTTCGGCTACATTCTTCTCGTAATCTTCCATGCTAACGGAATAGAAGTCTTTTCCGGCTTTACGGAATTCCTGTGTAGGCTCAACGTCACGAACACCGAGCGGAACAAATGCGGCTGCAGGTGTCTGTGTTTTCTTCGTAACCGTATCCACAAGGTAGCTGCGGTCAATTGCAAGCGATAAAGCCTTTCTTACCTTCGGATTGTCGAAGGGCTTCTTCTTGCAGTTGAAATCAACAAAGTTTGTTCCAAGGTCCGGTACTTTCTGGAAGTCCGGCTTTGACTGCCACGACGGGATTTCTTCGGCCGGAATGGTATAGCAGAAGCTGATTTCGCCGTTCTGGTAAGCGGCAAGCCTTGCGCTGTCATCTTCCAGCAAGACAAATTTAATGGTGTCAAGCTTGATTTTATCTTTGTCGTAATAATTCGGGTTCTTCTCTAAAGTGATGCTTTCCTTATGGCTCCATTCCTTCAACATGAAAGCACCGTTGGAAATATAGGTTTTCGGGCTCTGGGTCCACTTTTCGTTGCCCTCAACAATATCCTTACGGAGCGGGAAATAAGCCGAAAAGGAAAGAAGCTCGTCAAAATACGGGCACGGAGCTCTTAAAGTTACAATAAGCGTCTTATCGTCCTGTGCCTTTATGCCCAGCGTATCCTTGTCTTTTTTACCGGCTGCAATTTCGTTTGCATTGAGGACCGGATCAAAGATATATACATACTGGGATGCGGTTTTCGGATCAACCGCTCTCTTCCATGCATATTCAAAATCACCTGCGGTTACCGGCTTGCCGTCGGACCACTTAATGTCATCACGAAGGGTAATCGTATACGTTTTGCGATCGCTGCTGACTTGAATGTCTTTCGCTTGCGCATTCACCGTCTTCTTGTCCGAAGAATACCTTGTCAGGCCTTCAAACAAATGGTTCATCACGGTGGCAACATCGGCCGCCTGGTTTAAGGCCGGATCCATCGTCAGCGGTTCAGCACCAAGGCTGACGCTCAGTGATTTTGCACCGGCTGCTTCGCTGCTTGTGCCCTCTGCTGCAGAGGTGCTCGCACCGCCTCCGCATCCGACAAATGCGGAAGAGAAAAGCGCTACTGCAAGTAACATGGAAACTATTCTTTTTCTCATAAATTAAATCCCTCCAGTTTTTTCCAAAAATTCTTTTATTTCAATTTGCTCTGCAAATTAAAACCTCTAAATTTCTCCAATCCGGTGGCAGGCCGCAAAATGCCCTGCTTCATATTCTTTGAATTCCGGCACCTCGGCGGCGCACTGCTCCGTTGCGTACGGGCAGCGGGTCCGGAACCGGCACCCGGACGGCGGATTCAGCGGGCTGGGCACATCGCCTTCCAACACAATCCGCTTCTTTGTCCTGCTTGTACGCGGATCCGGAATCGGGATAGCGGAAAGCAGGCTCTGCGTATAGGGATGGATCGGGTGCTCGTAAAGCGTATCGCTGTCGGCCAGCTCCACCATCTTACCTAAATACATTACGCCAATCCGGTTACTGATATGCTTAACAATTGCTAAATCATGCGCAATAAATAAATAGGTGAGACCCAATTCCTGCTGCAAATCTTCGAACATATTCACAACCTGCGCCTGAATGGACACATCCAAGGCGGAAATCGGCTCGTCGCAGACGATGAATTCCGGCTGCACCGCAAGCGCGCGGGCAATGCCGATCCTCTGCCGCTGGCCGCCGGAAAACTCGTGCGGGTAGCGGTTTGCATGCTCGGAATTCAGGCCGACCTTTTCCAAAAGCGAAAGGATTCGTTCCTCGCGTTCCTTTTTATTGGCAGCGAGACCATGTATATCAATCGGCTCCCCGACAATGTCGCCGACCGTCATACGGGCGTCGAGGGAAGCGTACGGGTCCTGAAACACAATCTGCATCTTTCTGCGGTACGGTGCGAAAGGGATATGCGTGACATCCACGCCGTCATATATAATCTTCCCACCTGTAGGCTCATATAATCTTAAAATCGTTCGACCGGTAGTAGTTTTTCCGCATCCGCTTTCCCCTACCAGGCCGAAAGTTTCCCCTTTATTGATATAAAAGCTGACGTCGTCAACCGCTTTTACGTAAGATTTTTTAAACAGCCCGCCGCTTACCGGGAAGTACTGCTGAAGATGCTGAACTTCTAATAGCTTTTCGCTCATTCCTTGTTTCCCCCCTCGGCATTTTCAAACTGCTCTTTCTGAAGCAGCCAGCAGGCACTATTATGGCCCGGAGATATCTCCGTATACTCCGGCATCTGGCGCAGGCAGATTTTCATGCACTTGTCGCAGCGCGAAGCAAACGGACAGCCCGCCGGAGGGGACAGCAAATCGACCGGCACGCCTTCAATCGGAACCAGGCGTTCGTGTCCCTTTTCGTGCAGCTTCGGGATGGAACGCAGAAGCCCTTCGGTATAGCAATGCTTCGGATTATAAAAAATATCATCCGTACTGCCGATTTCTACAATCTTTCCGGCGTACATAACCGCTATGCGGTCGCAGACATCGGAAACAACACCCAAGTCATGGGTAATCATGATAATCGACATATTGATTTTCTTTTTCAGTTCAACCATCAGTTCCAGTATCTGGGCCTGAATGGTTACGTCGAGCGCTGTGGTCGGTTCGTCCGCGATCAACAGCTTCGGCTCGCAGGCAAGCGCCATGGCGATCATGACTCTCTGGCGCATACCGCCGGAGAATTCATGCGGATACTGTTTTAAGCGCTTTTCCGGTTCGTTCATGCCGACCAGGCTCAACAGTTCAATCGCTCTCGCCCTGCGCTCCTCCTTGTTTTTATTCGTGTGCAGGCGCAGCATTTCCATCAGCTGGCTGCCAATTGTGAACACAGGGTTCAAAGAAGTCATCGGGTCCTGGAAAATAATACTGACTTCGCTTCCGCGCATTTTGCGGAATTCCTTTTCGGTCATCTTATGCACCTGGTGGCCGTTAAAGTCCACCGTGCCGCCTACAATTTTACCCGGATGGGCAATCAAGCCCATAAGGGTATATGCGGAAACACTTTTTCCGCTTCCGGATTCTCCAACAATTCCAAGCACCTCGCCGTGGTTGAGTGTGTAAGACACACCGCTGACGGCCTTTACCTCTCCGGCAGGGGTAAAAAAGGAAACTTGAAGGTTTTCTATATCAAGAAGGCAATTCGCACTCATTTTCAAATCTCCTATTTCTTAAGCTTTGGATCAAACGCATCCCTCAGGCCGTCGCCAAAGAGGTTGAATGATAAAATAATCAAGCTGATTGCAACGGACGGAATAATCAAACGATAAGGATAAGCGCTGATTCCGCCTAGCGCATCGGACGCAAGCGAACCCAGGCTGGCCATGGGGATTGCAACCCCCAACCCAAGATAGCTGAGGAACGCTTCCGTAAAGATTGCGGAAGGAATCTGCAGCGTTGTTGTAACGATCAGCGTGCCGATACAGTTCGGAAGCAAATGCTTAATAATGATCTGACGGTTGGAAGCGCCCAGCGCTTTTGCCGCCGTAACAAATTCCTGTTCTTTCAGCGTCATAATCTGGCCGCGCACAATCCTTGCCATACCAACCCAGTACAGCAGGCTGAATGTAATAAAGATACTGATTAATCCGACTCCGACTTTTTGCAGGCCCGCAAAAGCCGGGTTACTGTCAAACAACTTTGTCAGCGGCGTTTTCAAGGTTACCTGCAAAAGGATAATAATTAGCATATCGGGCACAGAGTAAATAATATCCACAATACGCATCATCACCATATCGACCTTGCCGCCGAAGTATCCGGCAATCGCGCCGTAAATGCTTCCGATCAGCAGAACCAGCAGGCTGGCGACCAAACCAACCATAAGGGAAATCCGCGCGCCGATCATGACGCGGATCGCAATGTCGCGGCCAAAGCTGTCCGTACCGAAAATATGCGGGAAAACGCTTTTGCCCTGTGAAATGCTTTTCAATCCCATTGCGGAGTACTGCATTGGACGCAGATCTTCGCTGCCGCGAATCTGCTGGTCATAACGATACGGATAAAAATTCGGGATGATAAACGCACAAATCATAACGAGAATGATGACACCCAGCGCCACCATCGCCACTTTATTTTTCCGAAGGCGCCGAACCGCGTCCTTCCAGTAGGTTGTGCTTTCACGCATTACAACCAAAGATTCTTTCTCATCCGCACTAGCAGGCAAAAAATCTTCTGCGTTCAATTGCAAGCTGAACGGATTTTTCTTGAGC
>JAAYWU010000130.1 GCA_012516295.1 Clostridiales bacterium
CAGTATAACATACAGGAGGTCATTGTCAACCATGAATGAATATTGCCCGGTTTGCGGCAGTATTGATATTTCCGCCGGCCGCTGTCTGCATTGCGGCTCAGCAGCGAAAAACAGACGGGATGCAGCCGCCATGAAAAACATGAAAATGACATGGACGCATCGCAAGGCAAAAACACCACGCAGGAAAGCCTGTTAAAGGCTCTGCGATTCAGTATGGAGAAAGCCGAGGAGGAAAATTGATGACGGCAAAGGAATTTTTACAGCAGTACCAAATTGTAAATCATGAAATACATTCAAAGCTCGATGAAATACATAGTCTTCGCGAGCTTGCAACGAAAACGACGCATAGCCTTACTCATGACCGGGTACAATCGTCCGGCGCGCAAGACAGGGTATCGGTTATTGTCGGAAAGATTGTGGACATGGAGCATGAGGTTGACTTGGAGGTCAATCGTTTACAGACGGTGAAGAAAAAAATAGAGGCGGCAATCCGGGCGGTACCGGATGCCAAACAGCGAACCGTTTTAACGTGCAGGTACATCAACGGCCAGACTTGGGAACGGATTGCAGAGGATCTCGATGTATCTTATCAATGGGTCTGTGAGCTTCATAGTAGAGCGCTAAAAAAAATTTCAGAGCAGATGATAGAAGTTGATACACCAAGTGTGATATAACTAAGCTAGGGAATTTCGGAAAGGCGTTTTGAACATCTCTAAATCCACATCGGTCTTTCGATGTGCAAGGCACCAAATACGAATAGTACCAAAGGACAGCAGCAATACGATTTATTATCTAAAAAATTACGGAGTATATAACATTCGGGCGCCACCGTGGCGCCCTTTTTCATACCCGTTTTACGGTGGTGACTTTATAGGAAATCACGTTACCGTCCTGCGGTTAACGCCCGTGTTTACGGGCCGGCTGAACACAGGGCGGATATTTATTGGCAAAAACGTTTGAAACGAGGTGGTGAAAGGAAAATAACAAAAGCGGCTGGCGGCGGACGGGGTGACGCTGGGGTAAGCGTGTGCGCAGGTCAAGAAAGAGCAGACGAATTTGGGGAAAACGTATTCGACCAATGCGCGCAGGGGCAGGGAAAACCGCCGGTTGGCAGATACAAAACGGAAATAACGGTGGAGGTGAAAAGAATGGACCGGATTTGATGTGAAATATTCGAGCGGGGGGGTGTCATGGCCCCGCTGATGAATTCCATGACAAATACAACAAAGGAGAGATAATATGGCAGGCACATGGACAACTCAAAATAAGGCCCTTCCGGGCATCTATATGAATTTCCAAACCCATGCACCGCTGTCCATTCCGGCGGGTGACCGCGGAACCGTGGTGCTCTTGCAGGAAATGAGTAGCGGCAAGGTCGGAGAAATGTATGAGATTACGGCGTTGGACGCTTCAAAGTGGCCGAAAGACGCAACGGCGGCGGATAAATTCCTCGCGGGAGAAGCTCTTAAAAATGCTAAAACGGTTAAGGTGTATAACCTTGGCACAGCGCATACCCCCGAAACGCTGGCGGCAGCTCTGAATGCCCTGAAAACGGTGGATTTCGATGTGTTGTGTTACCCCTATCCGGCTGCCACGCATGCCGACAGCCAGAACGCAATCAAAACGTGGGTCACGTCGATGGTGAACGATGAAGGCCGTTACATTCAAGCAGTACTCGCCGACTTTGGGGCGGATTTCGAAAACATCATCAACTGTGCGCACGCGGTAAAGCTTTCCGACGGTACGGTACTTACAAATGCGCAGACTACAGCATGGGTTGCGGGCGTTACAGCGGCCGCAAAGCTAAATCAGAGCAATACCGGGGCGCGGTATGACGGGGCAATTGATGTCGTCCCCCGAATGACAAAGACAGAGATGGAAGCTGCTGTAAAAGCCGGAAAATGGATTTTCAAGGTGGACTCCGCACAGAACGTGTCAGCGGTGTACGACATCAACTCCCTGATTACCTACACAGCGGAAAACTCAAAAGCCTACCGTAAGAATCGGTTTATCCGGCTCATTTCCAGTATTAACAACGACATTACAACCATCTTTGAATCGATGTACGAGGGGAAATTTAACAACCATGCCGAGGGGCGCAGCGCGTTTAAGACCATCCTTGTCGGGTATTTCCTTGAACTGCAAAACAAGCAGGCGATTCAGAATTTTAGTGCCGATGATGTAACGGTCGAAGTCGGAGAAGATACCGATGTGGTTGCCGTTACGGTCAGGCTCCAGTCGGTAGACAGTATTGAAAAGGTCTACATGACGGTTAATCTGTCCTAAGGAGGGAAAATAGATGGAAGAAGCAAAAACACTCTACAGCGATACTGTCAGCGGGCACGAGGGAAAAGGCTATATTACAATCGATGGGCATAATCGCGAAGCTTTCGAGCTTTCAAAGTTTACAGCCGAGATTGAACTTACAGTTTCAGAAAAGCGTATGCTCGGCCACCGTATGACACAGCACAAAGTCACCGGCGCAAAAGGCACCGGGTCCATGACAATGTACCACATGAATTCGGAAATGATAAACTACGCGAAAAAATACCTGAAAAACGGTACTTTTACAGGGTTTACCATGCTGGTTGTCCAAGATGACGAGGGTTCTACGGTTGGCAAACAGGAAATCGCCTATTATGGCGTTATACCGACAAAACTCCCCGGGTCCAATTTGGACGACAGCAGCGACGACGGCGTAACATTCGATACCGATTTCACTTTCGACAGCTTTGAAATCTTGTCGAGCTTCGACAGCCCGGCAAATCTTTAATTCGGAGGGAAAGTAAATGAATAGTCTTGCAGCGGTTCTCCACCCGGTAAAGGTGGAGAACAAAAAAGTGGTTATTTCCGACCGCTTCTGTGAAAACGGAAAGCCCGTAGAATGGGAAATCCGGGCAGTTTCTGAAAAGGAAAACAGCGCGCTGGAACGAAAGTACACGAAAACCGACCGAAAGACCGGCGTGCAGCAGCTTGACCGTGTTACATACGCGCACGCGCTTACGGCGGCCGGCGTCGTTTTCCCGGATTTATCAAATGCCGAACTGCAAAAAGCTTATGGGGTTTTGGGCGAAACCGAGCTGCTCAGCAAGATGCTGACAGTAGGTGAGTTCTCAAAGCTGTCCGAAGAGGTTTCCAAGCTTTCCGGACTGGACGCAAACGATATCAACGAACAGATTGAAGACGCAAAAAACGCATAAAGCAGGGCGACCCGGATTTTAATTATGCACATTTCGCCCTGCAGAAATTGCACATAAGGCCGTCCGCGCTGGCAAAAATGAGCCAGCGCGAGCGGGCTTTTATTTACGCCTCCATTGATCTGCGGGTGGAAGCTGAGAAGAAGGAAGCGGAAAAAGCGAAACGAAAGAGGTGATACCATGCCGTCGCTAAAGTCAATATTTACTATGCAGAACAATTACGACCGATCAATGAACCGTATTTGGGGCAGCGCGCAGCGAGCTGCCAGCGGAATAGGGCAGACGAATGCTGCCGCCATGAATGCAAATTCCAGTTTTACCGCCGCGGAAGGCTCTGCAGGCCGGCTTGCATCCCGGCTGACGGGATTAGCTTCCAAGTTTTTGAAGCCTGAAACGATTCAAAAAGGCATGGAATTGTCAGACGCATACATAAATATTAGTTCTAGATTGTCCTCAATGACCTCAAATGCAGCTCAGTTAAAGTCCCTGCAGAATGACATATTTGCCGCCGCCGACCGCGCAAGGGGTTCCTATTTTGACATGGCCGACACGGTGACGGAGCTAGGGATGACTGCCGGCAGCAAATTTGGCAGCACAGACAATATCGTAAAGTTTACGGAAACGATACAAAAAATGTTTCGAATCAATGGCGCTAGCAAAGCAGAGCAATCGGCGGCAATGCTGCAGATTAAGAAGGCCCGA
>JAAYWU010000131.1 GCA_012516295.1 Clostridiales bacterium
GAACAGGCGATTAAGGCAGCGGTTTCCGATTAATATAAGAGGAAAGGGATTGACCCCTTGCCGATTGTCGGTGAAATTCCGGGATGCGAATCCTGCGCCTGCGAGCTGTAACGAAATATGAAAGGAAGAAGGAATGTCCGTGAACCGGCCATTCCTTCTTTTTTCTGCCTGAGGGTAACTTCCATAAATATTCTTTCCACATCACCCGTCTTCTTGAACTTTTCCTGCATCGTGCCGGCTTCGCCGTACAGTAAAGCCGATGGCCCCCCTATCGTTCATCAGGCAATGAAGGTATTTCATCTGTATGCACCATTCTATATTCTGTATCATACAATGGGCTCAGGAGGCGGTTTTATTGTACTCAGATCCTCGATTCAGTCAATTAGCATATATCTTGAATCGTCCACCGGAGGCTCAGGCTATTATAAAAGGCAGCGCGAGCTATCCCAACATAAACGGCGTCGTGCTGATGTACCAGTTAAGTACCGGTGTATTATTGTTAGCGGAAGTGCAGGGTTTGCCCTATAGTACCGAAGAATGTGCAGCGAACATATACGGCTTCCATATTCACGAAGGAAGCCCATGTACCGGAAATGCCGAAGACCCGTTTGCAAACACAGGTTCACATTACAATCCGGGGAATTGCCCGCATCCCGCGCATGCCGGTGATTTGCCGCCGCTGTTCGGCAATATGGGGTACGCTTTCATGGCATTCTTTACCGATCGATTCACAATACGGGAAGTAATCGGACGTACAATCGTTGTGCACCTGAAACCGGATGATTTTACTACCCAGCCGTCCGGGAATTCCGGAGCCAAAATAGCCTGCGGCCAAATCGTCTATACCGGAAGATAAAGGGTTAGGATTCTAGGGCTTATGTCGTGCCAATTGTGTATTCTATTTATCGGTGGATAACCATTCAAAAATAAATTGTACGGGAGAGAATGGCATGGAGATGAATAAATACAACTGTACAAATCCAAATATAATCCACATTTCAAATGCACCGAAAAACAAACTAGCGAAGCCGGAGAAGGAAGAGAATGACCTGGTACAAGAATTTAAAAAGAATCCGGATTCCTTTTTTCCTTCTATAATTCCACCTGCTAAGCCACACTAAGGACTTTTTTATTCTTATACCTCAACAGCTCTTTCATCCCCATAAACTGTGCGCCGCTTTGAATGAGATAGGCTTTGTATTCCGGTTATGCAACAAAAACCTCCTTTTGCGAAAATATGCAGGTTTGAACCGCATAAAAAGCAAAAGGAGGTTTTCTTGTGTATCGTAAGATTTCTTCGCCGGCGAAAACGGCGGTTATTGTTCACAAAAGCAATACAAGGAAAAACTTTCTCCCACAAGAAACTCTTTCCTTGTATCCTTTTAAAACGTCTTAACGCCGTTTGAAAAGGATTTAACAACCATACGTCCGTCCTCTGTATAAAAATAAACCGTTCTGCCATAGTTTAATCCCGTATCCTCTGCGCAGATTCGGATTTGAAGCTGCGCTAAACAATTTTTAACAGAGGCAACATTGCGTTGGCCAATATTTCCGAAAGAGGAATCACCCGCCACATCGAACATTTTTGCTCCACCAGCTATTTTGGCAATGATCCTTCTGCGGCTGCAACCTAATCTTTCCATTTGCTGCACCATGTCCGGAATACAAGTATCGGCAAAACGGTTTCGATTTTCTTTAGGATTATTAACCGGATAATTCGGCAGCATGATATGCCCCAAGCCGCCGATTTTCAACACCGGATCATATAAACAAATCCCTACACAGGAACCAAGCGCATAAGTTACCAGCGAATCATCAAATTTTACGATCTTCATATCCGATATCCCGATTGTAAATAAATTACTCATAAAGCAATACCCAATTTCTCCATTAATCTATTTAAGGAATCGATCGAAGGTACCAGCAACATATTCGCTGTAACGTCTTTCGTTCCACTAAGGAAGTCATCTTCGATAAAAATAATTTTATCGGAAACAGAGCCCATTTCAAGTGCGGGGACGCTTAAAAGAGCACCCACCATATCAACTGTAATCGCGGGCACCGTCGTTTTTAAATTCATCTTTGACAGCGTTCCAATTGAACCGGTATATGCTGCAATCATAATATTTCCGATTTCGGAAATTGCCGAAAGTTCCATATCCGACAACTTATCACAACTTACTTCCTTGACGCCAAGAAGGGATGTCAAAATGGTTTTGGCAAAATCCTGTTCAATAATGAACATCATAATCCCTTCAATATCGCCGCTCAGCTTCGACAAAATGCCAATAACCACATTTTCCGGGCCGCCCAGCAAATTTGCCGCATCGCTGATATCCAATATCTTAACAATTGGTGTTGACATGTCCACTTGTGTATTGAGCATCTGCGAAAGAGATGTAGCAGCGTTTCCCGCTCCTATATTTCCTAGTTCTTTTAATACGTCAATGTGCATGTCGTTGAGTTGTTCTAAATTTAAAATTGTCATCTCATTTCTCCATTCCGCCGTATTTCGGCAATAAACCAAAATTTCCAACCTTCTAAGGCTACATTTGATATAAAGTCAGAAATCCGAAGGCAAAACAGGGTTAAATACGATTTGGTCAGAATTTATATAGAATTTCGTATTGCTGTAATCGGCCGTCAGCGTAAGATTATAGGGACCGATGGACATCTTTGTACCAATATAAACAACGCCAGTTCCGACAATTTTAAATTGGGAAAGGCTGGTTCTTTTCTCGTCTGTCAGCTTAATTTTATCCTTGATCTCCTGTATTTCTTCAGCCATTTTTGCTTTCTTTAGAATTGCCGCCTTAATCATCTGGTTTTTCTGTTCCGGATTTAACTGACTATCCGCTTTAATCTGTGCCCTTAATTCTGAAAATTTGTTCTGGAAATCCTCCAGAGCGTTTTCCGCGTTGGTTAACTGCTGTTCCAAAGC
>JAAYWU010000132.1 GCA_012516295.1 Clostridiales bacterium
ACGAATTCATCTGTCAAAGGAGAATCCTGCCGCAAATTCCGGGCCAAAACGTATGATACTCCCGGCCATGAATGAGGGCGTTTCGTGTTGCGTTTCGTGTTGCATGTGTTGCATTTTTTGCTGTGTTTTTGTGTTATATGAAATATAAAAGTCCGATAAAAAAGACTCTGAAGACGCGGAAAACCCGCATGAATGCTGATTTTTTCAGTATACATGCGGGTTTAGCATTTGGCCCGCCCGGAGGGATTCGAAGGCGGTGCAATCCCAGCCCGCGTTCCGCGAGTTCCTAAAATAAATTCAGGAAAAACAAGAAAGTGCTTCCCCCAACTTGCGCCGGGGGGGTTCTCACCCTGCCGGAACAAACAAAAAAACAGGACGGAGCAAAAGCCCCGTCCTGTTTTTGGCCCGCCCGGAGGGATTCGAACCCCCGGCCTTCAGAATCGGAATCTGCTGCGATATCCAGCTTCGCCACGGGCGGATATTTAGCTTTACTATTATAACACAATCCTTTGAGAAGTCAACACAGCAATCATAAAAGGAGCAGAAACGCAGCAATGCCCCTGAACCGCATCCCACAGGGACCGCTTGCCCCCGGCTTTCATCTGCGTATCAAAGATTCATTACTGGCTGATCAGTTTTTTGATCATTTCAACTGTCTGCTCTATGTATTTCGCCATGGGCCTGTCCTCCGTTCCGGCAATATGCACGCGGCAGGTGGAAACCGGAACCAGCACCTTCTGCGCCATGCTTGCGGAAACGGCGCACGCCATTTTCGGGGATATTTCGCCCAGCATGGCATTTGCCAGAAGAATGCCGATCGGGCCGGTAATAATATCGGCGTGGGAACAATTGAAAATCACCGCGTTTTCCCCGGTCGCGCCAGCGTCCGCGCCCGCTTTCAGCATTGCAGAGGTGGCAAGAGAATTGGTTCCGACCGCAATCACCTTGGCGCCTGGAATTTCCGCCTTCAGCTTTTCCACCAAACTTCGGCCCATCCCGCCGCCCTGGCCGTCGATTACAACCACTCTCATTCTCTTCCTCCCAAAAATACACCGTATAAAATCCTTTTTATCATAGCATTAAACGGATTGTTCGTCAACGGAAATCCCCCGCGCTTTCAATTGACAAACCTACTGTCCAAAGGTAAAATGTTCAGATAGATACGCATGGCTGAAGCCGTGCATACCGCCACAGGGTCGCATATCCCTAAGCAATCCGGTTTCAACCCGGACATGCACGAGGAGTTAAAATGAACCTAAAAACCTTTTTCGTTGAAAATCCAAGTGCCGCCCTCGCCTTTTCCGGCGGCACCGATTCTTCCTATCTGCTGTATGCCGCAAAGCATTACGGCTGTGATATTCACGCTTATTTCATTCACTCCGCCTTCCAGCCGCAGTTTGAGCTGGACGACGCGAAGCGGCTGGCCGATGAACTCGGCGTTCCGTTTACCGTTGCGGAAATCGACGTGCTGAAAGACCCGCAGGTTGCGGCGAACGGCCCGCTTCGCTGCTATTACTGCAAAACGGCGTTATTCACCCGGCTTCGGGAGCTGGCGCAAAAAGACGGCTACCCGCTGTTGATCGACGGCACAAACGCCTCCGACCTTGCGGACGACCGGCCCGGCATGCGGGCTTTAAAGGAACTGGGCGTCCGCTCGCCCCTGCGCGAATGCGGACTGACAAAACCGGAAATCCGGCGGCTTTCCAAAGAAGCCGGGCTTTTTACGCACGACAAACCGGCTTACGCCTGCCTTGCGACGCGCATTCCCACCGGCACCGGGATTACCCCGGAATTGCTGAAAAAAGCAGAACAGGCTGAGGCGGCTCTGTTTTCCATGGGGTTCACCGACTTCCGCGTGCGCTATTTTCACGGCGCCGCAAAGCTCCAGCTTCCCGAAAGCCAGTTTTCCATGGCGCTTTCGAAGAAGGATGAGCTTACAAGGGAGCTTTCCCGCTGGTTCGACGGAGTACTGCTGGACTTAACACCGCGGGGCTGAAAGGAAGGACAAAAATGGACTCAAAAAAGACGCTGGCACTGCTTCGGGAGGTAAAGGACGGAACCCTTTCCCCAGAGGAAGCGGTTTTAAAGCTTCGGACAAGCCCTTACGAGGATTTGGGCTACGCGAAAGTGGACCTGCACCGCGAACTGCGGCAGGGCGTGCCCGAAGTCATCTACGGAAGCGGAAAAACGCCGGAGCAGATTATCGGCATCGCGTCCGCCATGCGGGAAAACGGCGTGGAAACCATCCTGATTACCCGGCTTTCCACCGAAGCCGCGGAAAAAGTGGAAAAAGCCATCCCGCTGGACTACGACGAGGTATCCAAGCTCGGCATTGCGGGGCGCAAAGCGGAAATCACCTCCTCCGGCAGTATTGTCGTCGCATCCGCCGGAACCAGCGACCTTCCCGTGGCGGAGGAAGCCGCCCGCACCGCGGAGGCTTTGGGGAACAAGGTCATCCGCCTGTACGACGTTGGCGTTGCCGGGCTTCACCGCCTGCTTTCCAAGCTGGACGTGCTTCTCAAAGCGCGCGTGATCGTCGCCGTTGCGGGCATGGAGGGCGCGCTTGCGAGCGTGATCGGCGGCCTTGCGGACTGCCCTGTAATCGCTGTGCCGACCAGCGTCGGCTACGGGGCAAATTTCGGCGGCGTATCCGCCCTGCTTTCCATGCTGAACTCCTGCGCGAGCGGCGTCAGCGTCGTAAACATCGACAACGGCTTCGGCGCGGGCTTTCTCGCCAGCAGGATCAATCATTTGGGGGATAAGGAATGAAACGGCTTTATATAGAATGCAATATGGGCGCCGCCGGGGATATGCTGACGGCCGCTCTGCTGGAGCTTTTCCCCGACCGGGAGGGCTTTTTAAAACAGATGAACACCCTCGGGCTTCCGGGGGTCACGGTAAGCTGTGTCCCCTCTGTAAAATGCGGCATTTCCGGAAGCCATATGGTTGTCACCGTAAACGGGCGGGAGGAAAACGAAGCGCCGGCACATTCCTGCCACGCGGAAACAAACGCACACAGCTATGAAAGCATAAAATCCCTGATTGCACAGCTTCCGGTACCGGAAAAAGTCCGGGAAGACGCGCTGGCCGTCTACCAAAAAATCGGCGAAGCGGAAGCCCATGTCCACGGCGTTGCACTGGAACAGATTCACTTCCATGAGGTCGGCACTCTGGACGCCGTCGCCGACGTTGTCGGCTGCTGCCTGCTGTTTCATCTGCTGGGCGCGGATGAAGTCACAGCGTCCCCGGTTCACGTGGGGAGCGGTTTTGTCCGCTGTGCGCACGGCCTGCTTCCCGTTCCGGCCCCCGCCACAGCCCGGCTATTAACGGGCGTTCCCATTTACGGCGGCGAAATCCGCGGCGAGCTTTGCACGCCAACGGGTGCGGCGCTTCTGCGGCATTTCGCCACCCGCTTCGGTCCGATGCCCCCGATGCGGGTGGACAAAATCGGATGCGGCATGGGAACGAAGGACTTCGAAGCGGCAAACTGTGTGCGCGCCTTCTGGTCGGAAACAGAGGACCACGCGGACGAAATTGCGGAGCTTCGCTGCAATCTTGACGACATGACGCCGGAGGCCATCGCTTTCGCGTCCGACCGGCTGTTTGAAGCCGGCGCGCTGGACGTTTTCACAACGCCGGTTCAGATGAAAAAGGGCCGCCCTTCCGTCCTTCTGACCTGCCTGTGCAAGCCGGATATGCAGGAACCGCTTACGCGGCTGATGCTTCTGCACACCACAACGCTGGGCGTGCGAATGTCGCCCTGTTCCCGCACAATCTTAAAATCCTCTTTCCGATCTGTTCAAACCGCATACGGCTCCATCCGGATAAAAGTCAGCCAAGGCGGCGGCATTACCAAATACAAACCGGAATATGAGGATGTGAAAAAAGCCGCCGAAGCGCATGGCGCGCCCTTCGCTGCGGTTTACAGGCAGGCTGTCGCCCAAGCGGAAAAAGAAATTCTATAATAATCGTTCAAAAAGAAACCCTCCGGTTTTCCGGAGGGTTTTGTGGTTTTATAAATCAGATAAACAGGTTCGTGTCCGACTGCTCCGCGGAGCCGAGGAAGGTTGCCACCCCGGCGATTTCCACTCCGTCAATCAGTTCCTCCCGCTTGATTCCCATGATATCCATGGACATCTGGCAGGCGACAATCCGCACCCCGTTGTCGATTGCCGAGCGGAGAAGTTCTTCCAAAGAGGAAACATTTTTGCTTTTCATCACGCTGCGGATCATTTTCGGTCCCATACCGAGCATGTTCATTTTGGAAAGCCCCAGCTTTTTACTGCCGCGGGGCATCATCATGCCGAACATTTTCTCAATAAAGTTCTTCTTTACAGGCACATGCTCGTTCCTGCGGAGGATGTTCAGCCCCCAGAAAGTGAAGAACAGGGTAACCTTTCTTCCCATGGAAGCCGCGCCGTTGGCAATAATCAGCGCCGCAAGCGCTTTGTCAAGGTCGCCGCTGAACACAACCATGCTCTTGCCGTTCCCGCCTGCGGCCGGGGCGGCGGGCGCCGCGGTGCCTTTCCGGATGGTAACGGAATACGTGCTTCCTTCGCGTTCCACGCCGAGCAGCGGGTTGCCCGTCCGTTCACACCAAATGCGGATATCCGAAGCAAACGCCGGGTCCGTCGCGCGGACCTTCAGGCATTCGCCCTCACGGATGCTTTTTATCCCCTCCGAAACCTTCATGATCGGGCCGGGGCACTGCAAGCCGCAGGCGTCCACTTCAATTATTTTTACATCCTTACCGCACGCTGGCGCCACCGGTTCAGTCAGTTTTTTTTTACAGCCGATGCAGTCCGTCCCTGTCGGCTGTTCCCGGTCGCCCTTCGCGGTGATATAGGTTTTATAGCCCCCGCTGAGGTTCTTTACGTCATACCCGTTCTGCATCAGGATGCGGGCCGCGAGATAGCCGCGCAAACCCACCTGGCAAAATACATAGACCGGCTTTTCCTTCGGCAGTTCCTGCATACGCTCACGCAGCTGGTCCAGCGGGATATTGATTGCGCCGTCAATCGTGCCCGCCTGCACTTCCGAAGGGGTCCTTGTGTCTACAAGGCTGACCTTGCTCCGGTCAAGCGCGTCGACTTCGTCGAAGTAAAATACCTTTACATCCCCGCGCAGAATATTGGCGGCCGTAAAGCCGAGGATATTGACCGGGTCTTTCGCGGAGGAATAGGGCGGCGCGTAGCAAAGCTCCAGCTTTTCCAGATCGTATACCGTACCGCCAAAGCGGAGCGCGGTCGCCAGCACATCGATGCGCTTATCCACACCGTCAAATCCGACCGCCTGCGCTCCCAGAATTTTCCCGTCCGGCGCAAACAGCAGCTTCATGCTGATCTGCGAGGAACCCGGATAATAGGTGGCATGGTCCGCCGGATGGATATATGTCTTTTGATAGGGAATTTTCCGCGCTTTCAACTGCTTTTCATTCATGCCCGTGGAAGCCGCGGTCATATCAAACACCTTCAGAATCGCGCTTCCCTGCACGCCGCCGTCGATTCCGACTCTTCTGCCGAGGACATTTTCCCCCGCGAGGCGGCCCTGGCGGTTTGCCGGCCCTGCGAGCGGAACCAGCGTATCATCGCCGGTCAGGAACTGCCGTACACTGATGGCGTCGCCCACAGCGTAAATATCCGGGTCCGAGGTCTGGAGGGTATCGTTTACCTTAATGCTTCCGCCGACGCTCAGCTCCAGCCCGGCATCCTTTGCAAGGCGGCTGTCCGGCGCAACGCCGATACTCAGAAGCACCAGATCGGCGCAAATCTCTTTTTCTCCGGTCAGCTTAACTTTCAGATTCTCCGCCTTTTCAAAGCCCTGCACCCCTGTGCCGAACAGCAGGCGGATTCCGTTTTCCCGCAGGTGCCGGTGCAGAATCGCCGCCATTTCCGGGTCGAGCGAAGCGATGGCCTGGTCCAGGTATTCGACAATCGTCACATCCAGGCCGCGCTTTTTCAGGTTTTCCGCCATTTCCACGCCGATGAAGCCCGCGCCGACCACAACCGCGCTCTCCGCCTTCGTTTCCCGGATGTATTCGTCAATGCGGTATGTGTCGGAAACGGTGCGCAGGGTGAATATTCCCTCGCTGTCAATGCCCGGCAGCGGGGGGCGCTTCGGCTGCGCGCCCGGGGAAAGGATCAGCTTGTCGTAGCTTTCCTCATACACCGTACCGTCGGCATGGTTTTTTACGGTGACCATTTTTTTCGCGCGGTCAATCTTCACAACCTCGCTCATCGTGCGGACGTCAATGCGGAAGCGGTCACGAAGCAGCTGCGGGGTGGTTACGATCAACCGCTCCCTGTCCCGGATCGTTCCGCCTATATAATAAGGTAAGCCGCAGTTTGCATAGGAAATATATTCGCCTTTTTCAAACAAAATAATCTGGGCGTCTTCGCTTTGCCTGCGAAGCCTTGTTGCCGCGCTTGCACCGCCGGCAACGCCGCCTACGATCAATACCTTCATTTCCCTTCCACCTTTCGAATCATTAAAAAATAACAAAGAAATTGTAAAACAACTGTCCTGTTTTGCAAATTTATGATATCATGAAGAAAAACCATATTCCGTGACAAAATCACAATAAGGAAGGATTTTGTGATGTTGTCACGGAATAATAACCGGCTTCGGCATATACTAAAGCCAGAACGGCAGAGAAGGTGTTAAAAATGTCCGATGTGATTATCCTGGGAAACGGCCCCGCCGGAATTTCCGCGGCGGCGTATACGGCGCGCGCCGGGCTGGAAACGTTGGTGATCGGGCGTGACAGCGGGTCTCTTTCCAAAGCGGGGGAAATTGAAAATTATTACGGCTTTCCCGAACCGATTTCCGGCGAACAGCTTGTCCGCAACGGGCTGAATCAGGCTTCCCGGCTTGGCGTTTCCACCATTGAAGACGAAGTGGTGGGAATCCAATACGACGGCGGCTTTACCGTCCAGACAAAAACAGAGGAATATCAGGCGCCCATTGTAATTTTGGCAACGGGCGCGGCGCGCAGGGCACCCGCGATTGAAGGGTTGCGCGAATTCGAGGGGAAGGGCGTCAGCTATTGCGCCGTCTGCGACGCATTCTTTTACCGGGGAAAGCATGTCGCTGTGCTGGGGGACGGAAACTACGCCCTGCACGAAGCGCAGGAGCTTCTTCCCGTTGTCGGCTCGGTTACGGTACTTACCAACGGCCGCGAACCAACCGCCGCGTTCCCCCCGGAAATTCCGGTGGATAAACGGGAAATCGCCGCGCTGCAGGGCGGGAAGGTTTTGGAAACCGTCCGGTTTAAAGACGGCTCCGCGCTGCCCGTTTCCGGCGTATTTGTCGCACAGGGCGTGGCTTCCAGCGGGGATTTCGCCCGCACCTTAGGCGCTCAGACCGAGGGTGGACGCATCGTCGTGGATGAGAATATGCAGACCAGCATCCCCGGGCTGTACGCCGCGGGCGACTGCACCGGCGGCATGCTCCAGATTTCCAAAGCGGTTTACGACGGGGCAAAAGCCGCGACCAGCGCCATCCAATATTACCGCAAGCTGAAAAAAGTACGGTGATTATATCACAGAAAAGGAACTGCAATTGCGTATAATAAAAGCAGAAATACAAATACCAATTCCAATTAGAAAAGGAGAAGAAAGATGTCTGTAATTACATTGACAAATGAGAATTTTACACAGGAAGCCGTTCGGTCCGACAAGCCTGTTCTTATTGACTTCTGGGCGCCGTGGTGCGGCCCCTGCCGCATGGTCTCCCCGATTGTGGACGAAATCGCGGAGGAAAACCCGAATATCAAGGTCGGCAAGGTCAATGTGGACGAACAGCCGGAGCTTGCCTCCCAGTTCGGCGTAATGAGCATCCCGACACTCATCGTGATGAAAGACGGGAAAGTCGCGAATACTGCCGTCGGTTCCCGCAGCAAACAATCCATACTGGATATGCTTTAAGCAAATAATTTCACGCCAGCCTGCAGGAATCACCGAAAAAGCGCATTTCAGTAAACGCCAACCCCATGCCCCGCGTCTTCTGACGCGGGGCTTTCGCTTTTCCGCGGGCAAAGCCGAAAGGAGGAATCCGCCGTTGCTCTTTTGCGATACCGTAGTATAATAAGAGCAAGGAAATACCGGGAATATAGAATAGGGGGCGGCTGTATGGCGATAGCAAAAACGGAACTGGAATTCATGAAAGAGGTTCTTCCGTTCTGGAACGCGCTTTCGCAGAATCAAAAAGAAAGAATTGAAGCGACGGCTTCCGCGTTTACTGTTAAAAAGGGGCAGAGCCTGCACGACGGCTCGCAGGACTGCCTGGGGCTGATTCTTGTGAAAAGCGGGCATCTTCGCGCCTATATCCTTTCCGAAACCGGCAAAGAAATCACCATTTACCGCCTGTTCGAACGGGACGCCTGCATTTTTTCGGCGGCCTGCATGCTGAAAAACATCACCTTCGACATTTCTATCGAAGCGGAGAGCGAAAGCCGCGTGCTGCTGATTCCGACCGCGGTGTACAATGAATTGAACGAGAGCTCGCTTGCGGTGTCCGGATTTACCAACCAGTTAATCTCCTCCCGTTTTTCCGACGTGATGTGGATTATGGAACAGGTTCTCTTTACAAGCTTCGACCGAAGGCTTGCGAACTTCCTTTTGGAGCAATCCGCTGTGGAAGGCTCTGACACGCTTCACATTACGCAGGAGGCGATTGCAAACCACTTGGGTTCCGCGCGCGAGGTCGTCACCCGCATGCTCAAATACTTTCAGAGCGAGGGCATGGTAACGCTGTTCCGGGGCGGGGTCACAATCAGCAGCCGGAAGAAACTCGAAAAGCTGCTGGAGAAATAACCGAAGCCCGGCAAAAATAGGGATTTGCCCGGCGGGAATGCGGCGGGGCGCGGGTTTGAGAATCCGC